>NZ_JAAKEH010000052.1:0-17773 GCF_011039095.1 Desulfovibrio sp. ZJ200
ATGCCTGGCTGAATGAGTACAACACGGAGCGAAGCCACCAGGGCAAGATGTGTTGCGGACGGACGCCCATGCAAACCCTGCTTGACGGCAAGGCCATCTGGAAGGAAAAGGTCGGGCAGCTCAACTAACCAGACAACGGACCCATCAAAACGGAGACTACTGTCAGATCAAGTCTGAACTACTACAATTTAAGTATGCTCTACGGGCTGGAAAATTTGCTTCCTCCTGCGGGCGACCTCTATGCATTACCTGGCATCAATAGCTGTTTCCGGCCCGTCATTAAGAAGGCTGTAAATATAGCCATCAATGCCAATAATGAAACTTCCGCCATGCAGGCTATCAATATTGAAAACAGGCAGTTCACAGATAAAACAGGTCTTCTTCCACCTTCTCCAAAAATACTTCTTGAGACTTTGAAAGAAACTCATAGCCCTATCCAGAAATATCTATGTACAGGCTACGGAGTAAGGCTTCAATTTCTTGATAGCTCTATAGCTGAACAAATTATGCTATCCTTGGCAGAAGATGATATTTGCTGTCTTTGTATTCATGACAGCTTCATAGTAGGCAAAGAATACCAAAACCAGTTATATAAACTCATGATTAGCCAGTTTGCCAGCTTATTCAATTTCAATCCTAGAATTTCTATCAAGTAATTTTTTTCAGCCATTCAAGTTCTCTCTAAGCATATCAGAATCATTTTTTTTATTATCAGAGATATTCTCTTAGAGGTATCTATCCCTTTCTTACCATTACTCATCCAAAATTTTTTTATTTTTACCTATATTTTACCTTGTTTTAGAAGATGATCGGTTCATTTTTTTTAATGATTATTTTACTCATTGCATCATACCATACTTGTATTTAAATATAGCTATGTTATATAAATATGTTTTTATATTTTGTATGAGTGTTTGTGATTACTTAACTTGATTGCTAAATATAGAGATATTAGCTAGTAATCTGGAAGAAATTTTACATGTTATTATCAAGGGATCAATTCGTCTGTTTCCTGAAGCGAATAACCCTCGCTTGTTCTTTTCTTCCCTCTGTTGGCTCAAGTGCCCCGTTGAGCACATTGACAGCCTGCCTCATGCTTTCGCTGCTGAGATGGGCATATCTTTGAACCATTCTGGCTTCTGAATGACCCATGAGACGTTGGATATTATACAGGGGGATTTGCCCCTGAGCGAGCCAGGAGGCAAAAGTGTGGCGCAAAGTATGAAATACCACCTGCTGTTTTGGATCATCAATCCCGTCATTCAAGCCAAGTTCTTTGACAACCTTCCGAAAGGTTTTTGAAACTCGCTCACGTTTGTTGCCGTTAGTGGCTGGAAACAATAATTGGTCGCGTCCGGCTGAGCTTTTGGCGCGCTCTGTAAGGATATGGCGCACCTCGTCAGTAAAGAAGGCATAGCGAGAATTGCCAGCCTTAGTCCCACGAAGGAAGATAGTGCCCGTATCCATATTTATGTCCGCCCACTGGAGCTTGAATATCTCTCCGGCACGCAGGCCACAGAATAAGGAGAGGGTTGCCATATCCCGTAACTCCAGGCTGTGCTTTCCTAATTCATCAAGGAGCAGCCTGGCTTCTTCCCTGGTAAGGAATCGAGCGCGTTCATTATCAAGGCGCGAGATTTTGAATCGCCTCGTTGGGGAATCGCCGCTGGCGATGCCTTTATCCTTGGCATATGTTCATACCTGAGAAATCACAGAGAGGGCATATTTTATGGTGCGCGGCTTTCTGCCAGCTTCCCGCATTGAGTTTATAATTTTCTCAATATGGGAGTAGCCTATTTCTAAGAGGGGTACGGTTTGGAGGACAGGTGAAATCCATTTCGTGTGCAAGGCTTTTTCGGATTCGATGCTGCCTTTTTTCTTTTTAAGGCTAGTGGTGGGGAAATATTCCTCCTCGAAGAATCTCCCGTAAAGGACAGATTGCCGTTGGGCACGTTGTGCGCGTTCCTGCTCGCGGATTTTGGCTTCTTCGTTCTGTTCGCGTCTTTCAGTCAGGGATTGCGGCCCGGCTCCAAGACGGATGTTCTCACGAATCTCACCAAGGAGCTTGCTCGCTTTTTCGGCAGTCATGCCTTCAGAAGCCCAGCCTGCGCCTTCTTCCTTAAGTTGACTGTTTACCCGGTAGCGGATGAAAAAATAGCGGTCTTGGCGTACCCCGTGTTTTCGAGTCGCGTGTTCGCGGTATCTGACACCGGGATATGAGGTAGGTTTCTTCTCTCTGCTCATTCTGGCCCCACAATGGCCCCACATTTTAAAGCAAAAGAAGGGGAAAAACGGTTAGGAGGTGTTAAGGTCTTGTATGTCTAATCTCCTTGCCTGGCAAGGAAAATATGGAAAATTGAAAAAGAGAGTTAAGATAGTATGCTCGGAATGGGGTTCAAGAGGCCGTCAGTTCAATTCTGTCCAGCTCCACCAGAAAAGTAAAAAACCCCGATCATTGTGACTGATCGGGGTTTTTTGCGTGTGGCGGCTGTGCCGCCTTGCGGATGGCGACAGCAGAGACAGGCGCAGGAGAAATTTACTTTCGCTGTGAAGCGTCGGAGCGAGTGTTTCAAAAGCGATATGCTTGATCAGAGTAACTTTCAAGCGCCGCGCGTCACAGGTTTCGTTCCGCCCCACTGACCGGAGGCCAGGCCCTTCAGGGCCTGCCTCCGGTCAGTGGGGCGGAACCCACGCCGCAAGACGGCTAGAGTATTGTAAAACTGCCATACTCTGACGCTCACCGCCGCCTGGGCGCAAGGCCCAGGCGTTCGGCCAGGGTCCAGGCCTGAAGCCCCAAGGGCAGCAGGCCTGCCGCAGCCGCGCGGCAGCGCAGCGATCCCCAGGCCAGGCCCGCCAGAAAAGCCGTGCTCACAGTGCGCAACGGTCTTCTTTTGAGAAAGGCCAGGGGATCAAAGCGGGCCGCAGCAGAACGCAAACGCTCCTTGGCTTCCCCTACGCTGCAGTTTTTTTCTTTGGGAGCGACATCCATAACAAGCCTCCGGCGATGCCCGCGCAGATCAGCCCGATGATGCACAACACCCAGGCCGGATGCAGCACAAGCGAGAGGGCCTTGTACAAGGCCGCCACAAAAAAAGCCACAGCCGCGACGCCGAAGAGCAGCCCCAGCGCAAGCAGCAAAGCCATGCGCAACGTGCGCAGAACATTGTGCCGCAGGAGCTGCCCTTCGGCCTCAAGCAGGTCGAAAAAACTGATGATGCATTCAGTCAGACCTTTCACGGGACTGCTTACCTGGCTTGACGGAACAACCAGGAAAGCACGCAACCCGCGCCGAAGGCCACGGCCACGCATGTCAGGGGGTGCTTGCGCACATGCTCGCCCATGCTTTCCACGCCCGCGCTGCCTGCCTCATACATTTGGTGCATTTTGTCGGTGGCCATTTTCCGGTAATGCTCCAGTTCGTTCTCCAGTTTGGCGATCAAATCCGACGATACGGCCGATCCGCTCTCGCCCAGCGATTTGACCAGTGTTTCCACCTGATCGCGCAGGTTGGTCAACTCATTGCGCAAGGCATCCATAGGTTCTTCATTGTTTTCAGCCATGATACTATCTCCTGTTCGGGCAGCGCCCTTGTATTCGGAATAAGGGACAGATCATGTGATCCGTCCGGGTGCAATATAGATAATCAAATATTGCAAAGATGGCAATTCGCCGCTCTCAGTCTTCATCCGCTCCCGATCCATGCGGATTTGGATTTTTACATGCCGTGATACCTTTCCTCGCTCGGCCTTGCAGTCGGATGCTCTTGTCCCCTGTCCCGAGACTGCCCGGCGTGGCTGTTCCGCAGCCCGGCGGCCGACAGCCGGGCCCTGCCCCTGGCGCGCAGGCAAAAGGGGATATAGCCGGGATTGCATTTTTAGGGTATGTATGACCAAAAGATTGCCACGCGCAAACCTCTTCCCGCTCAAGCCATAAGGGCTTTTTTTCAAGCGCGCATGACTGCGGCAGGCGGCAAAGCCTGGCCGCGGCAAGCTCGACGGCTTCAGCCTCGGGCCGGGTTCCGGCCTTTCGTCATGCAGTGAAGGAACAGCAGATGCCCGCTTATCAGACCTTCCCTTACCGTACCGGCTCCTCCAACTCTCTGGAAAAGCTTGCCTGTCTGGCTCTGCCCCCGCTGGCGGGCAAAAGTTTTCTGGATGTGGGCTGCAACGAGGGCTTTTTCTGTGGCTACGCTTTTTTTGAGGGCGCGCGCAAGGTGCTGGGCATTGACCGGAACGCGTCCTTTCTTGCCGCTGCGCGGCGCTTCTTCCCGGAGTGCGTCTTTCTTGAGCAGGATTGGGAAGATCTGGACCCAACGCAAAAATTCGATGTCATTCTCTGCGCCTCGGCCCTGCATTACGCCGTGGATCAGGAGAAGCTGCTTCATTCACTGGCGGGCATGCTCGCGCCGGACGGCCTGCTGGTTCTGGAGCTTGGCATTGCGCCCGGCGACGAGGCGCAATGGGTTGAGGTGCGGCGCAGCATAGACGTGCGCCGCTTTCCCACCCGGCGCCTGCTGGAATCCATCCTCAACGGCTACGCCTGGAAAGACATGGGGCAGAGTCCGCAGCAGATCGGCGATCCTCTGCCGCGTTTTGTCTACCATATCCGCCGCAAAAAACCCTGTATCTTTCTGCTCCTGCAGGAGTCCGGCTCCGGCAAGACTTCCATCCGCCGGGAAATTTTCGGCGCGCACGCCGCCATTGTCGGAGACATGCTGATCGCGCAGATCGCCGCCGGGCAGATTGCCTGCGCCGAGCCCCTGCGCGCCTGCGCGGCGCGGAGCTTCAATCCCGCGCAGATCAGCCATGCCGTGCGGCGGATCTGCGCCGCGGGGCTGCTGCCGGAGTATCTTGCCCTGGCGCTGAGCCGGGCCGAGGGCCGTACGGCGGTTTATGACGGTTATATCCCGTCGGAATATCATGGGATAGTGGAGGCGTATTGCGCCGCGCACGGCTATCTGCCCGTGCTGCTGCGCTGGCCCGCTCCGCACGCCCTGGGCAATTGCGGCGCGCACGCCAGACAGGAGGCGCGCAAATACCAGATGTATCTGGCGGCAGCCATGAAAAAAAACCGCTGATCCCGGCCAGGCGCGGACGCGGCGCAAAACGGGAGCAAAACGAAAAGCCGCTGCGCAAGCCAGAGGCAGTGACTGCGGGGGCGGCGCGGGCGGGGCTCAGCCATCGACACGGCCAAGGCCACAGCCTGTATTGGATTGATCATTCTCACGATCAGCGCCACGGATGCCCCCTGCGCCGGGCTATCGGTCATTGACAAAGACGACGGCAACTTCGGCAGATATTTGTTGTATCCCAAAAATCCCGATGCGGTCATTGTGGATTCCGCAGTCATTGCCGCCGCGCATTCCCCGCAGGAAGCCTGACCGGCAGAGGACTCGGCAACAAATGGGGCACGCTGCAACAAAATGTTGCCGAACCATCTGCCGCACACCGCCATAAGGCGGCGAAAGCAACCTTTTGTTACATGCATACACATGCCTGACATCCGAATCCGGCCGCGGCATGTTTTTCTTCACCGTACACACGCAGGAGGCTGCATGCAGATGCGCGCGCTCGGATATTTCAGGGATCGCTGGCCCTTCGGCCATGATTTGAGCTTTTCCCCGGCGCTTGTGGAGCGTCTGGTGCGCGCCAGCGGCGCCGACCCCTGGCACAGCTACGCCATACTGAGCAGACGGTGGCGGCGGCATGTCTGCGCGGCCTGCTCCTGGCTCGCCGAGACCCTGCCGCGCGACGCCCTGATCTTCGAGCCGGGCTGCGGCAGCGGGGCCAATCTGCTCTGGCTGGCCCGGCAAGGCTTCAGCCGCCTGCAAGGCACGGATGTCCAGCTCGAAGCCCTGCAATTATGCCGCGAGCTTGCCAGGGAGCAAGGCTGCGGCCTGGATGTCTGGCAGGACGACGCCATGCGGCCCGTGCGGCCCCCGCAGGCCGTGGACGCCATTCTTTCCGTGAACTGGCTGTATCACATCCCGGGCGCAAGCCTGGAAGGCTTTTTGCGCACCTACCGCCCGGCCCTGCGTCCCGGCGGGCTCATTGCCTGCGACGTGGTGGACAAGGCCTACAACGCCGTGCGCGGCAACCGCTACCATACCAAGGACAGTCACTTGCCCGAAGCGCGCCGGCGGCCCTCGGAATATGTGTTTCGCCTGAACCACGACGAGGTGGAACGCATTGCCGCCGCCTGCGGTTTCTGCGTGCTGCGCCGCACGCGCTTTCTGCTCAGTCGCCCGCAGCGCGCGGTGTACCTGCTGCAAGCCGCCGAAACCGCGGCTGCCAAGGCCCCGGCAAAGGCGGCAACCCTTGCCCCGGCGGTTCCCGACCCGCTCAAAGGCTCCCTTCAAGCCTAAGCAGAGCTTTTTTGAGCGGCAGGCCCCCGCCGTAGCCCACCAGGCTGCCGTCCGCGCCGATGACCCGATGGCAGGGGATCACAATGCTGATGGGATTGCGATTGTTGGCCAGGCCCACGGCCCGGCAGCCCCGGGGGCAGCCCACGGCCTCGGCGATCTGTTTGTAACTGCGCGTCTCGCCGTAGGGGATGCGGGTCAGGGCCTCCCAGACCTTGCGCTGAAAATCCGTGCCCCGGGGGGCCAGTGGCAGGTCGAAAGATCTGCGACGGCCGGCCAGATATTCCTCCAGTTGGGCGCGGGCCCGGCGCAGGATCGGGCTTTCCTGGCACAGCGCGTCCGCAGGAACGGCACTCTTGCCCTTGGCGGACAGGCCCAGCATCACGATCCGGCCGTCCTCCTCCACAACGGTCGCTTCGCCCAGAGACAGAACATAGGTTTGGGCATGTTTCACGCCTGGGCCTCCTTTGCTTTGGCGGACGCGGACGCAACCAGCAGAAAAGCGAAAAATGCGCCCAGCACCGCCACCACGGTCAGGCTCTGCATGGCGCGGGGCAGGCCGTAGACGTCGGCTATGCGGCCCAGCACGGGCGCGGCGATGCCCCCCATGCTGCTGGCCAGGCCCAGGGTCACGCCCGAGGCCAGGCCGATATTTTTGGCCAGATATTTTTGACCCAGCACCACCATGGAACTGAACGGCGCATACAGGGAAAAGCCCAGGGGCAGCAGCAGAGCGTAGGCCGCGTAAAGATTATCCGCAAAGCCGAAAAGAATCACGGTCGGAATCAGCAGCAGATACGCGAGCCGGATGATTTTCAGATAACCGAAGCGATCCGAAAGCATGCCGCCGATGAAGTTGCTGAGCACGCCGAAGGTGCAGAAGCAGGTCAGGGCCAGGGCCCCGGCATCCTTGGACTGCCCGAAATGACCGACCCAGTAGAGTGGAATAAAGGTATTGCAGCCCACAAAGAGAATGGAGCGGGAAATAATGGCTCCGGTGAGTTTGGAAAACTCCTTCCAGTTGTTCTCGCCGACGCTTTCCTCCTCTGTCTCCTCTGCCTGCCCGGCCGCTGCCTTTTTGCTTTCCGCGGCGGCCCGCGCAGAGCGTGAGCCGCTCATTGCCAGGGGCTTTTTCAGGCTTGTCATGCGCGCGATCTGAGAGAGCAGAATGCAAGCCATGAGCAGGGAAATGGCCCCGAACACGGCAGTGCCCCGCAGGCCGAAGCCGTTGATCGCGGCCACGGCCAGAACCGGCCCCAGCACAAAGCCGCCGTTGCCGCCCACGGAGAAAATGCTCAGGCCGGTGCCCTTGGTCCTGCCGGAAACCCTGTTGGCAAAGCGCGCCCCTTCGGGATGAAAGAGCGCCGCGCCCACGCCGCTCACCATGATCACCGCGAAGATGGCCCAATAACTGCTCATAAAGCCCACGGCCCCCAGGCCGCTCCCGGCCAGCAGCACGCCCAGGGGAATGAACCAGGGCTTGGAGAACCTGTCCGAGATCCAGCCGAACAGCGGCTGGATGATTGAGGCGAGGCAGGAAAAGGCAAACATCAGCCCGGCCGCGGCCTGGTAGTTGAAGCCGTAATTGGTGATCAGAAAGGGCAGCACCGCAGGCAGGGCCCCGCCGTTCACGTCGCACGACAAATGGCCCAGAGAGACGAGCAGAAGTTTCTTTGTGTCCATGGCCGGACGCTACACCAAAGGCCGGGTAAATCCAAGCCGGGGCAAAGCGCCTCACCGCGTGCGGGGCCTGGCCCCGCAGGCCGGGCGCGTCCGGTTCTACAGCGCCGCGACCCAACGTGCCTGCCATGCCTCGGCTGCTTCAGGAATGTGCGCGCCCACGACTCTGGCGACAGCCCTAGGGTGGGGCAATGCGCATCTTCCACCACGCTGTTGCTTTCACAGGAGCTTTTCATGGCAGAGCAAAAGAAAGAACAAGAGCTGTTTATTGACCTTGACAAGAACCAGCATGCCACGGCGCTCTCCGAAAACGCCTTTCTCCATCCAACAGAACTTAGAGCAGATTACCTTTGACTTTTTATGAAAGTCAAAGGTGGCATTCAGGCGAAAAACGCGGTTTTCGCCTGAATGTACGCCGCGTTGCGGCGGCTGCAGCTTTCGCGTCAGCAGAGCATTTTCAAAGTGAAAATGCTCTAATACTTTTTATGAACGTATCCAGAGTATTGTGCGTCATATCCCGTCGTTCAAAAAACAACTGGAAAATGTCTCTGCATCGGAACCGCCGGATGTCGGCTATGCGCGTTACCATGATGTCATCACGATCCATGGCAGGCGCGGCTCCGGAAAAACCACTTTCCTGCTTCGGCCCTGAGTTCGCTCAGAAAACGCGGCAGTTCTGGCTCTTCGGAAGGTCAGCTTGGCAATCTTTGCGTGCTTGATATCATGGACCCCACACTGTTTGGCCTCCATGATCATCTACTGCACTCGCTTTTGGGCAAGATCGTCCAGAAAGTGCGAAAGGACGTCAGGCGCCGCGAGATCTCCCTGTGTGATGACACCAATACACCGTGCCTTTTGGAGAAATGGGAAAGATCCCTGCGGGGTCTTGCAAAAGGTCTGAAATACGCAGGCGAAACGCGCGACGATCTGAAAAGTCCGGCCCCCCGCGCGGAGACCATTGACTGGATGGATGCTGAATTCCTTATGGAAAAGGGCATGGACACCGCAAACCATGGTGTCGATCTGGAACGGGCGTTCCACCGCTTTCTGAATGACAGCCTGACTATCCTTGGCAAGGATGCATTTGTGCTGGGTCTGGACGATATTGATAGTAGATATCCAGGAAGGAAGCCAAAAAGTCCGTATATTTTCTATCTTTCCTCTGATTGGAATTCTTGAAGATATGATCGAAAATCCACAATTTATCAGAATGTTTTTTACACAATATAAAGAAATTCCTACCTATACTGCATATTGTGAACAGGATGCCATTCCTGAAAATAGAGATGATAGCTCTGATGATATTTCTGATGGTATCTCTGATGATATCTCTTCCAATAACATAAGATATATCGTTCGTTTTATAAAAAAATGGACGCGTAGTTATTTTGATAATGACCAATTGCATTTATCACCAGTTCTTTGTTCCAGGATAATGAATCGCTTTTTTGCATCATTGAGAAAGATAGATTCTGAAAGTAGCAATGAAAACACATTCATTGGCATGTATGTGCATCGCTGTCTTGTTGCCTTCTTTAATAGTATTCTTGTAGAAGAATTTTTATTATGCCAGTTAGTGAGAAATATTAATATTGATTCGGCAAATCCTATTACGAATGATCAAATTTTTGTAAGTAATCTTTCAGAAGTAAACAATGGGATGTACTCTCTCCGTGAGATACTGCCACTATTTACGTTTGTATTCAGTTGTCCTCTCTGGGGATTATATCTAAAAAGCAGAGATGAAAATGGTAAAGAGATGCCAGTCTATACAGAATATATGAAGTTTCAAGATAGAGATAAAGAAGAACTTAAAGAAGCATATAAAGTAGTTTTACTCTTCGATAAGGAGAAAAAAGAATTTCCCAATCCATACTCTCCCCTCAATTCTCTTGCTATCCAAAGAAAATAACAAAAAACACGCATAAATACATCTCCGGGAATGCAAAGAGGACCAGAAGCCAATGCCCTTGAGGACTTTCCGTCATTTTTGTTCTGCCGCTCGGGTGCTGGATGTGTACCGGGAACCTGGCGCGCTCTTTTGGTCTCCGTCGGAGCTGGGCGCGCGGCTGCGGGAGGCTGTCGCATTGAGCCTGCGCACCGAACATATACGCATTCCCGATCATCAGCACCGCAATCGCGTCAGTCAGGCTTTTAATGAAAAGAATACGTTGGCAGAGATGCTTCTCATGGCCCTGGGAGCGATGGACGACGCCGGAGACACTCATTGCCTGAAGATTGATTACGATCGTCTCTATGTCCGTGCGGGACAACTGGAGGATTGGCAGCGCGAAGTGGCTGCCTGCCAAAGCCCGGTGCCCATCCTGGCAGCAGTATGGGCGCGCCATTGCAAAAAATTCGGCCATGAAGAAGGCGTCGGCATGGCGCGCGTCCGCCACGCCCTGTCCTATTCAACCCTGCCGGGAATCAATGACCAGCGACTGCAAAATCTTATTCAGGGTGGGGATGGTGGCCATCTCTGCGATTTGCATATCCATCTTAGCGGAGCGAGTGAGTTTACTCCGGTTTGGCTATACTCCTTGGCGCACGCGGGAACGACGTATAATGAGATTTACAAAGCACTTGATGCTGGAGGAACCCGCGTAAATTTCTTTCTTCATCAACTGCGCACAGATCACAGACAGATTTTGCACAATCTATATACTGCTGCAGAAGTACGCATGTATCTCTGCCGTCTGTTACAGACTTACAATACCCGTTCCAAGATTCCAAATATATTTCTGAAAATATATAGACTGTTGAAAGGGGATAAAGAGTACGAAGTTCTTACCTGCCACCATCCGTTTCGCCATCCATCCGTGCCAGGAAACGCTACTCCAGTGCAACGCGAAGGAGCCATGTGGCTGCATGCCATCTGGATCTTGCTTCATACTCACAACCACTCCCTCGCGAGACTGATGCATCTCTATTTACTGCTGATGAACCAGCATCTGCGTTTGCTGGTACAGCAGCCTGACCAGTATGGTTTTGACCAGTTCCAGTACATTACGCTTGCGGGCGCGCGTGAGGCAGCGGAATCTCCGCAACATGTGGGATTTACAGCCCGTTTTCGCCAGTTTCATGGTATGTATGGCCCTGATATGAAACATGTGGAGGCTCGGTTTTCGCCCAAGTCCAGCCCTGAAGAAACTTCTCAACTGCTCACGAGGATCTGGAGAGACTATCGCGCGGCTACAGAGGGCGCCGACCCAAAGTTTGTTCCGTGTCCCGGCTGCCCGCGCCAGGGCGAGGAGTCCCGACTGAAGGATGGAGCGGTGCGGACACGCCGGGCAGTACGGTCATCCGGCTATTCCCTGGGGCTGGTGGCCCACTTCATCAAGAAGCCGGACAACGACGGAGCCGCCTGCCGCCACAGGACATTGAGGGATGAAATTTTCCGCAAAGCGCAGGCATTGGTGGCGGTGCGTCAGTCCCTACAGCATAGCAACCCCGGCCTGTACGCGGCCTTGGTGGGCAAGGACGCCGCCGCAAACGAGCTGGACACGCCGCCAGAGGTATTTGCCCCTGTGTTCCGCTACCTCACGCGGGAAGGCATCAGTCACACCACATACCATGTAGGTGAGGACTTTGTACACCTCCTCTGCGGTATCCGTGCGGTGCATGAGGCTATCACCTTTCTTGGCTTATGTAGCGGAGACCGTATCGGTCATGCTACAGCCCTGGGGCTTGACCCCAAATTCACTACCGGAGAAGCCATCCACTGTGCCGGCGGACAGTGGCTGGATACTTTGATCTGGCTCAGCAGACTCTTGTATCAGCACCCGCGCTTGGCAGTCTATAAGGGGAAACTCTCCCAGCTCGAAATACGGATCGCCCGGCTCTATACGACTGTTTATAAAGTAACCCCCTGTCCGCAACTGCCCATACTCTGGAAGGCATGGGAACTGCGCGCATATGACCCTCGTGACATACAAGGGGAGCATGAGCCGATCCACCCCTTTCATCAGCAGGAGCGCAGGGCCGTGCTCGGGGAAAAAAGTTCGGTTGGTGATGAGATTTTTGCGAGGGCATGTGAGGAACTCCAGCGGTATCATCACCAGCGTGATCAGTGGGATGCTGTTATCACTATCCGCCCCGAGGACCAGCCGGGACCTGATCTGCTGCGCGCGGTACAAGATGAGATCATAAGGGAAATGCGTACAAAGAACATCCTGGTGGAAGCACTCCCCACCAGCAATGTGCGCATCAGTCGCTACGAAGTGACGCAGGACCATCATCTTATGCGCTGGCTGGACCCTGACGATTCGCGCCCCGCGCCGCAGGTGGTGCTCGGCACGGATGATCCTGGCATATTCTCCACAACCCTGCGCAACGAGTACAGCTTCATCCTGAACAAGTTTCAGGAGCAGTATCCTGGCAGTAGCGAAAAGCCCTATGAACTGATCCGGCACCTCATGGAAAACGGAGCATGCTACAAGTTTGCGCAGAAAGAGGATACCGCCTGAGAGCCTGCATGCAGGCATTGGAATAAATCATCGGGATTTTGAATCAGGCAGAGGCCGGCATGCGCGTGGTGGACGTGCGCCGACAGAACAGCATCTCTGACGCCACGTTTTACAAGTGGCGGGCAAAGTTTGGCGGCATGGATGTTTTTGATGCCAAACGCCTGCGACAGGAAAACTCCAGCCTCAAGAAAATGGCGGCAGAGCAGGCGCTGGACCTCTCCATCTTCAAGTATGGCCGGTCAAAAAACTTCTGAAGCCAGTATCATGCGGGGTGGTCATGCCTGCCGGCGCTTAGAGCGGTTTGCTGTTGAAATTAGAGCATTTTCTCTTTGAAAATGCTCTGCTGACGCGAAAGCGGCAGCCGTCGCAACGCGGCGTACATTCAGGCGAAAACCGCGTTTTTCGCCTGAATGCCACCTTTGACTTTCATAAAAAGTCAAATGTAAAGATATAGTTAAAAGAAGTTAATAATTAATGAGTGTTACGCCTATGCGGTGTGGCACTCTTTTTTTATTGTCAAACTCTTGCTAACCAAATGCGACTTGTTGAAATAATTGATTTTTTTAGTCAGCGGATATGCCAAGGAGAGCATCAATGCCTGAAGAAAGCACGATCCCAAAGCCTGTCGCCTATCCCGGCACCCATGTACAGATCCTTAATCCGCGCGCCAAAAACCCTGTATGGGAAGACGGTACCTGCCTGGACGCCCAATATAAGCTGCTGTCCTGTACGGGGTACTGGAGCTATCGCGTCAGACTGGACAGACAGAGTCCTGGCGGCAGACCCCTCATTGTTTCCGTGGGCAATTCAAGGGTCCGTGAAGCCGCGCAAGAAGCGTAAAGGCGAAACGCCGGCGCATTTGCGTCCGGCGTCGCTGTGGGCTCGGCGCCCACGGCCTGACGAGCCAGCCGCCCGGATTCACTCAAGCGCAGGAGCGTATTTGAGAAAAGCATAGGCCCAGGAAAGGCAAAAGCCTCTATGCGTCAACATAGAGGCCCATCTGCGGGAGTGATCCGCAAATTTTGTGGATTAACTCTAGCCGAAAGGCTTAGCGGCGTCAAGCTCCGCAGCTCTGTTTTACGCTCTTTTTCTTGGCCTGTCTGGAGTGATCAGACATGGAAACTTTCGTCCCACGAGGCCGGATAACCGGCCCCATTTTACCGGCATTCGTGCTGCAAGAAAAGCTCTCGCCCGGCGCAAAGATGCTTTATGCGCTTCTTTGCAATCACGCCTTTGACAAGGATCACTGTTGGCCCTCCCATAGGCTTCTGGCGCAAGAACTGGGCTACAGCGTTTCAAGCATCAAAAATTGGTTGGGTGAGCTGGAACGCGCCCGGCTGCTGGCCATCCGCCGCGCGGCGTATCGGTCCTCCACCTATGTGCTGCTGCGGCCCCGTGCCGGGGCGGCGTCCACTGCCTCCGCCGTCTCGGTCAGAGAGGGATCAAACTTTGGCTACCCCCAGGCAAACTCTGGCTACAGAAAAGAGTTTAAAGAAAATCGAGAAAAATATCCCCCCTTACCCCCCACACATTGCGCAACGCATTCCCGCGCAATGCCTGCCCGCGTCAAACGGGGTGGGGGGGATTTTCTTGCGGCCAACTCCCTTTTTGAGCGCCTTTGGGCTGTCTATCCGCGCCAAGAGGCAAAGGAGCTGGCCCGATCCGCGTGGCATCGGCTCTGGCGGTGCGGCGCGCTGCCGGCCCTGGATATTTTGCTGGCGGCCCTGGATCGCTTTCGCGCTTCGGCAAGCTGGAACAAGGAGCATGGCCGCTTTGTGCCGCAGCTTGTGAACTGGCTGCGTGGTCAGCGCTGGCTGGATGAAGCGCCCGAGGCCTCGGCGTCACCAGTGGGCGAATCGGCCATGACTCCAGAAAAAGGGGAACAGGTTCAACGCTGCCTGAAGCGCCTGGAAGAGCGCCGCCGGGTTGATCCGGCCCTGGAAGCAGCGCGTCCTGTCTTTGAGGCTTTCCTCTCGCGCTTTGCCGATGGGCAGAGCAAGAGGGGTCCGGCCTGGGGCCTGTGGTCTCTGCTCCATCGGCAGGGCAAAGCGCCGCACGCGGAAGAGGTTGATACGGCGATGGGCATCCTGGATTTCCTCATGCAATGGCGCACTGGTTTGCCAGGGCGGGCGGCATGACACGTCTTCGCTGGGGATCTGCAAAAGTGGAGTTCATTGCCGTGCAGCTTGAACTGCAACGACTTCTGACCGCCGGGCACTCCAAGAAAATGGCTTTTGAAAAACTGTCCGAGGTTGGCCGGATCAGCATGAGTTACACGCGGTTTTGTGAGCTTTGCAAAGGAAACAAGAAGAATCGGCCCAGCGCAAATCAACGGTCTCCAGTTGCCGCCAACGCCCTGGCCGGTTCTGGACAAGATAACGCCCCGGCCAGAAGCGGCCCGCGCGTTGTGGGCGTTAAAAGACATAAATTTGGCGAGCTGGATACCGACTATGATCCCTTGGGACTGGATAAGGAGAATTAATACATGGCCACAATCCATTTTATACTGCAAGGGAAGGGCGGGGTGGGAAAATCCATGATCGCCGTGATGCTGTACCAGGCTCTCCGGCATTTCAAAAAAGAGGTTCTGGCCTACGACACGGACCCGGTAAACGCCACCCTCTCTTCGTTCAAAGAGTTCAATGTGGCTTCTCTGGACATCATGCGGGACGGGAACATTGACGCCCGCAAGTTTGACGTGCTGCTGGAAGCTCTGGTCAACGCTCCGCAAGGCGCACACGTCATTGTGGACAATGGCGCGTCCTCCTTCATTGCCCTGGGCGCGTATCTCGCGGAAAACGACTTTCTGCCCCTGCTGGAAGAGCAAGGGCACAAGGTCTTTTTTCATTCCATCGTCACGGGCGGTCAGGCCCTGGGCGACACGATCCAGGGTCTGGCCAGGCTGGCCCTCGGGCTTCCCCACCTCCCCCATTGTGGTCTGGCTCAATCCCTTTTTTGGCGAGATTGCCATAGACGGCAAGGGTTTTGAGGAGTTCAAAATCTACAAGGAGTACTCCTCGCAGTTCCATGCGCTGATCGAACTGCCAATGGGCAACAAGGCCCTGATCGGCAAGGATCTGGAAGAACTGTTTGCCAAGCGCCAGAGCTTTGAGGCCGGGATCAACGGCAGCTCCACCTCCATTGCGGTCAAGGCGCGCCTGCGGCGCTACTGGAATCAGATTCTCTCCTGCGTCGAGCAGGCGGATTTGCTTTAAGGAGGCTGACCCATGTCCGACGATCTGCCTCCTGAGGAAATCTTGCAAAACCGGCCGGATGCAACGCCCACTGCCTTTGCTGCCGCTGCCGACAACGCGCCGCAATCTTCGCCCGCGCCCGAAGCGGAGCCATGCCTGCCGGACGGCTTGGGCCTGTCCGTGGAGGACGTGCGCGCCCTGCTGGCCAAAAAGCATAATCTGGCCGTGCCGGTGGATGACCCGCTGCTGATGATGGTCACGATCCAGAATGCTTTTCTTGGAGCGCAAACACAACTCCAGAAAAGGCATGAAAAAGCCCTGGCCGCCTTTATGGGCGAGCAGACCGCGACCTGCATGTCAGGCGTGGAAAAGAGCGTGTCCGACCGCGTCCTCCAGCGAAGCCCCGATGCCGGCAGCCGCCACGGCCATTGAGGCCGTGCCCGTCTGGGAGATCCACAAGGGCGAAATGCTGCGCGGCCTGATGGAAGGCTGGGCCGCCATAGCCGGCTACAGCCTGATCTGGAATGCGCAGAACGACTATGAAATGCGCAGTTCCGCCAGGTTTTCCGGCATCTTTGTGGACGCGGTGAAAAACTTTTTTGCGGCTCTTCAGGCCAATGGCCTGGCCCTGCGCGTGACCATCTACCAGGGCAACAAGGTCATGGAAGTGTCGGAGCACTAGAGCGGTTTGCTAATGAAATTAGCTAAACCGCTCTGGCGACAGCGTTAGCTGGCGCCCGCGCCGAATGAGCGTCCAGACCGCGTTCTGGACGCGAAATGATGGCGGCGCAGTGATTGAAAATGAATATTTTCAATCAAAAAATGCACTAGAGGCGGAGGAATGGGGATGTACGCGAGCCAGAATTGCAGCGCGTTTGCCGGAATGGGCAACCATATCCAGCTCATAGGTAACCTGACAGTTAAGCCAGAATTCCGCGCTGTTGCCGAAATAAGCGGCAAGACGCACCGCCGTGTCGGCGGAGATGCCGCGCTTGCCGGCGACAATGCCCTGAACCCGGCTCTGCGGCATGCCCGTGTCCAGGGCCAAGCGCGTCTGGCTCAGCCCCATAGGCTTCAAAAACTCTTCGTTCAAAATTTCGCCCGGATGAACGGGCGGCATGCGGTCGTGCATCATGACCTCCTAGAGTATATTGCTTTTAAAACGCTCGCTCCGGCGCTTAACGGCGAAAGTAAATTTCGCCTGCGCCTGCGCGGCGGGAATGGCTGCGCCCTGCCAGAGCGTTTAGCTAATTTCATTAGCAAAACGCTCTAATGGTAATCAACAATTTCGACACAATGCGCGTTTCCTTCACTCCAGACAAAGCAGATGCGCCATTGGCTGTTGATGCGGATGCTGTATTGCCCGGCCCGGTCACCTTTGAGGGCTTCCAACCGGTTCCCCGGGGGAACGCGCACGTCATTCAGGCAAACGGCGTTGTGCAGAATTTTGAGCTTGCGCATGGCGGCGCGCTGGATATCCGACGGCAGGTCGGCAACGCGGATGCCCCGAAACAGGCTTTCCGCCCGGCTGTCTTTGTAGCTCACAATCATGACAAAAGAATAACACTAGAAACGTGTAATGACAATCATATTACAGGGTAGCACATGAAAAACCCTCACTTCTTGCGCAGCATAGCCCTTCTTCTTGGCGTCCTCCTGTTCAGCTGCGCTCACAAGGGCGCGCCGGATCAGGAGCTGATAGAGGCCAAGGGCAGAGACTTCACCACGCTCTCCCGCTCCAGGGCCGTGGACGTGGCCGAACCCTGCATGGAGGCGCTGCTGGCTCAGCCCACTGTTGCCAACGGCTGGCAGCTCAGCGAAGCCTCCTGCTCAGGCCGGGCTGTCAGCGTGACCTGGGCGCACCAGAGTCAGGCTGATTTTCTGAGCCTGCCGGACCAGGCTGCTTTGAAAAGCCCACAGCTCGCAGTTTCCAGACTGACGCTGGCCACAGACCGCAAGGCCCGCACGGGCCAGAACTATCCGGCCATCCTGACGCGGGAAAGCGCTGCCCGGCATCTCTACCAGATTACCCAACAGGCGGGCGCCCGGCTGCGCCTGACATTTCAGAAGCC
>NZ_JAAKEH010000053.1:0-17661 GCF_011039095.1 Desulfovibrio sp. ZJ200
GGTTATGGCCGCACGAGGCGTAACAGTACGGCTTTGCAGCGCTCCGCGAAGGTCGGCAGCCGTATCGCGCTCGGCGCGGCCCGTGGCAATGGCATCCCGGAAAATGAGAGAGCAGATGCCGCGTACACGATAAGCCTGATCAAGAGCGCCGCGAATTTCAATTTTGCGAAGAACAGCCAGCAATTCAGGGGGAGTGATTTCAGCAATAGGACGATCGCCAAGATACGGGAAGATATTTTGGGCAATCCGCTCCATCACGTCCCTGGCGTAATTTGCTGTCCAGACAGCCGCTTGGTTGGCGTGCCACTCACGGGCCACTGCCTCAGATGTCTATGGCGTTTACTCCTCTCGGTCAGACAGTCCATTTCGCCTGATCCTTTGCCAGGCAAGACGTTTTGGGCTGTATCGAACCAAGATGGAGTGAAATCTGGCGGAGGGGGTGGGATTCGAACCCACGTACCGGCTGTTAACCGATAACTCGATTTCGAGTCGAGCGCGTTACGGCCACTTCGCTACCCCTCCGCAGAAATCAGGGCAGGCGCGCCTAGAGCATTTTGCTTTTGAAATTATTCAATTTCAAAAGCGGCGCTGCCATCATTTCCCCGCAAGCGGGACAAGTCCCCGCAAGCGGGACAAGCGCCTGAAAAGCGTGGTTTTCAGGCTCATTGCTTCAGCCGTTGCGACGAAGGAAGCTACGGATGAAGACAGCAACTGGTTACTGCGACAGCCAACCAACGCAACCGCTGTCGCTATCCGTGCTTCAGCCGTTGCGACGAAGGAAGCTACGGATGGAGACAGTAATTAGTTACCACAAAAAACATTCAACGAAACCGCTGTCGCCATCCGTAAGGCTCGCAGACTCGCCAACGGCTGGCGCAAGCAAGCAAAGCTTGCTAACGGCTACCGCCGGCGCGGACGCCAGAGCGTTTAGCTCATTTCATGAGCAAAACGCTCTAAAGCGGGCGCGGCCGAGAGACACTCCTAGCCTACTTTGCGCGGAAAGGCAACGCCCTGGCGGCCTTTGCCTGCGCCCATTGCGCAACCGCCCCACGGGCGCGGCTCAATCGCGGCTCAATCCTGGCGCAACGCGGCCAGGACCGCCAGGCCGTCGGCCTGGGCCGGATCTTCCCGCAGGGCCCGCCGGGCAAAATCCTCGGCGGCCTGTGGCTTGCCCCAGTCCAGGTACAGGCGGGCCATCTTGCCGTAGGTGGCCGGGTGGCCGCCGAAAATGCGCAACACGGCCTTGCAGACGTTTTCCGCCCTGGCAAATTCTCGCAATTTCAGCCATGCGTCCACCGCGCCGGTGTAGGCGGCTGTTTCACGGGGGCGGTTTTGCATGGCCTGCTCGTACATTTCAGCGGCATCCGCGTATTGCCCGGCGGCTGCGAAAATCTGCCCCAGCTGGAGGCAAATGCCTTCTTCTTCGCTGCATTCCTCGGCCACCCGCTTGAGAAACGCGCGCCCCAGGGCCGTCTGGCCCTCGCGCAGAAAGCGCAGGCCGGTTTGGATCAGATTTTTCTTGCGTTCCAGGCGGCTTTGGACCTCCTGCCGCATGGAGCTTTGCGCCTCCTGACGCAAGATCCGGGCCAGACCTTCCAGCACCGTGCACAACGTGCCCGCCTGGCCCGGGCGGTAGGGGATGGATTGCACCGCGCCGCTCTGCCGGGGGTCCAGCAGCGTCCGCATGGCGGGATGGCGCGCCAGGCCGTGCAGAAATTCGTTGATTTGCGCGTCCAGCCCGGCTCTGGCCGCGCGCGTGAGCCGCACTTCAGTATAGCGGCGCAGGGCCGCGCTCATGGCCGCCAGGGCGCGCTCGATTTCATTGCGGCGCAGATAGCCGTTGGCGCGGGCCAGATTTTCGCGCAGATCCTTGGGCGCGGCGCTCAGCATGCCCTGTCTCCCCGCCAGTGCTCAAGAGCCGTGCGCCGGTAGGCCTGCAACAGCGCGAGGGCCGCCTCGGGCATCAGATATTCCACGCTGCGCCCGGCCAGCCAGAGCTCGCGGATGCGCGAGGCGCTCACCGCCAGCCAGGGCAAAGGCAGAAAATGCGCCAGCCCGCCGCCGGGCAGGGCCATGCAGACGCTGCCCGGCAACAGGGGCGGTTGCGCCTCGGCCTGGGGCCAGAGCGCGCGCGTCGTGTCCATGAATTCTTCCGCGTTCTGCTCGCCGCGCGGCACTACCACAAAATCGCAGAGCGCGGGCAGCTCCAGGCCCCGGCGCCAGGTGGGCAGCAGCGCGAAATCCGGGCTGCCCAGCAGAAAATAAAGCTTTGTCCCCGGTTCGGCGGCATGGTAGGCGCGCAAGGTGTCCCAGGTGTAGGACGGCCCTTCCCGCAAGGATTCCAGACGATTGCAGCGCAGCCAGGGCAGCGGTTGGGCGGCCGCCTCCAGCATGGCGGCGCGCAGCTCGAAGGGCAGCAGGTGTTGATTTTTCTTGTGGGGCGGATGGGCGCTGGGCACCAGATCCACGCGGCTGATCCGATCCCCGAGCGCCTCGCGCGCCTCCACGGCCAGGCGCAGATGCCCCACATGCGGGGGATTGAAGCTGCCGCCCAGAACCGCCAGCCCGGGCCTGTGCGCACGGCGCGGCGTCATTACTGCCGCACCTGCCCTTGGCCCAGCACCACGAATTTGGTGGTGGTCAGCTCCTGCACGCCCATGGGGCCATAGGCGTGCAGCTTGGAGGTGGAAATGCCGATTTCCGCGCCCAGGCCCAGTTGGCCGCCGTCATTGAAGCGGCTGGAAGCGTTGACCGCCACCATGGAGGCGTCGGCCTCGCGCAGAAAGCGCATGGCGCGCCCGTAGTCGCGGGTGCAGATGATTTCCGTATGATTGGAGCCGTAGCGGGCGATATGATCCAGGGCCGCGTCCAGATCGTCAACCACGCGAACCGCCAGAATCAGATCGTGGAATTCCCGCCCCAGATCTTCAGGGGCCTGGGGCGCGGCGTTGGGCCCGAGCAGCGGCAGGGACGCGGGGCAGGCCCGAAAGGCAACTCCGGCCGCGCCCAGCCGGGCGGCCACCAGCGGCAGAAAGGCCGCGGCCTCGTCCTTGTGCACCAAAAGGCATTCCAGCGCATTGCACACGCCGGGCCGCTGAACCTTGGCGTTGAAAACAATGTTCAGGGCCGCGTCCAGATCCGCGCCCGCGTCCACAAAGGCGTGGCATACGCCTTTGAAATGCCTGAGCACCGGCATGACGGCAGCCTCGGTCACGGCCCGCACCAGAGCCTCGCCGCCGCGCGGGATGATCACGTCGATATACCGATCCAGCTTGCAGAGCGCGGTCACGTCCGCGTGATCCGTGGTCTGCACGAGTTGTGCCGCCTCGGGCGGCAGGCCCGCCTCGGCCAGGGCCTGCCCCAGCGTCCGGGCCAGGGCCGTGTTGGAGCGCAGGGCTTCGCTGCCGCCGCGCAAAATGACCGCATTGCCCGCCTTGATGCAGAGAATGGCGGCGTCAATGGTCACATTGGGCCGGGCCTCGTAGATCATGGCCACCACGCCCAGGGGGATGCGCATGCGGCCTACCAGCAGGCCGTTAGGACGCTGCCATTGGCTTTCGGTGGCGCCCACGGGATCGGGCAATGTGGCCACATGGCGACAGGCGGCGCGCATTTCCTCCATGATCGCGGGGGTCAGGGTCAGGCGATCCAGGCGCGGGGCGTCCAGACCGGCGGCGCGCGCGGCTGCCAGATCCTCTTGATTGGCGGCCAGGATCGCGTCTTCATTGGTCAGCAACAGCGCGGCCAGAGTTTCCAGGGCGCGGGTCTTGGCGGCGGCTGTGGCCCTGCGCATGGCCCGCGCCGCTTCCCTGGCCCGCGCGGCCAGGAGCTTCATTTCGTCTGCCGATGACATGGCTGTTCCTTGTGGTTGGAGTATGGCGCGGCAGGTGTGCGCGTCGGTTTGACAGAGAGACGGCCTTTGGCCTATGAAAGTACTCCCGCCCGAGGCATGCTGCGCGACCGGTTCGCCGTATGGACGCCGGTCACGGTATTTTCGTCTCCCCAAGGAGTTTGTGATACATGAATCCACAAAAGAATCAAGGCGCTGAAGAGTCGCCTCTGTTCCGCGATCTCCAGGCTGAGGTCAGTTCCGAAAGCGCGCCTCTGCTGCAATTTATGTTGCGCCATGCGGGCCTTATTGCCGGAGCGGTGATCCTCTTCCTGCTGGTGTTGGCGGGCACGGCCGCCTGGAAGTGGCACAGCGCTTCAACCAGCGCCGAGGCCCGGCAGGAGCTGGCGCGGATCGTCCTGACCGTCCAGGGGCAGGAGCGGGTCAAGGCCCTGAGCGCCCTGGCCGAAAAAGTTCCCGGCCCGGTGCGCCTTTCCGCATATCTCGCCTTGGGCCAAAGCGCATTGGAGAGCGGGGATTTTGCCGCCGCCGCCACAGCCTACGCCAAGGCCGCTCAGGAAGATGCCGACGGCGCCCTGGGCATGGCCGCAGCTCTTGGCGAGGCCGGAGCCTTGCTCAAGGCCGGAAAGAACGCCGAAGCCGTGACGCTTCTGCAAAATCTGGAAACGCGCCTGCCCGCTGAGGCGCGCTCCGCGCAAGTGCGGCTGATGCTGGCCGAAGCCGCGGCCCGAGCCGGGCAAAACGACCTGGCCGCCGCGACCTACGCGGCTTTGGCCAAGGACGTGCAGGGTCTTGACGGCGATTATTTCCGGGCCCGGGCCGAAGCCCTGGCTCCCGCGAGCCCCAGGGCCGGGGAAAAGGCCACGCAAAAAGAGGCGGCGCCGCGCTAGGGCGTTTTGCCTTTACAATGCTCCAACGCCGCATCGACAGCAACGATAAGCGCGTTTTTCGGCAGATGAACCTTTGAAACGCAGAGCGTTTCAAAGGTACTCTGCTCTTGAGACAGCTCCTGACAGCGACTGTGGAAGACGCCCGGCGCACGGTCGCATCCGCTGAGCTGCTGCACGTCGCGCAAGCGTTCGGTTCTTTTGCTCCATGAGGATTTTCGTTTGTTTCGCGCTCCATGTCCGCACGGCGCTCTGCCGCCCGGCTTTGTGGTCTTTCGGGCCGTTCTGCCGGGCATGTGGTTTCCGGGAAAAACGGCGTTTTTTCCCATAATGAGAACTTTGAAATTGTACAAATTGCACAGGTAATCTGGTCTGGAGGCCGGGAGGAAGCATGAGCAACGATCCGCTGTTGCGCGGCGTTCGCGGGGAGCGCCATCTGTTATTGGGCAATGAGGCTATTGTGCGCGGCGCTCTGGAAGCGGGCGTGCATATTATCACCTGCTATCCGGGCACGCCGTCCTCGGAAGTGCCGGATACGTTTCTGCGCCTGGGCGGCGAAGGCCGCTACCGCCTGGAGTATTCCATCAATGAGAAAGTGGCCCTGGAAGTGGGCGCAGGCGCGGCTCTGGCCGGGGCCATGTGTCTGGTGACCATGAAACATGTGGGCCTCAATGTGGCTGCGGACCCCTTGTTCACCTCGGTCTATACCGGTTTGCCCGGCGGCCTGGTGCTGCTCACGGCGGACGACCCCGGCTGCCATTCCAGCCAGAACGAGCAGGACAACCGCCACTATGCCCGCTTTGCCTCCCTGCCCTGTTTTGAGCCGGCTTCGGCCCAGGAAGCCAAGGAGATGACCCGCGAGGCCTTTCGCTTGGTCCGGGAGCTGCAACAGCCGGTCATGCTGCGCACCACCACCCGCGTGAGCCATATGCGCGGCCCCGTGGATTTCGACGACCTGCCCGCGCCGCAGCCCAAGGTTGCATTTCAGCGCGATCCTGGCCGTTTTGTGCCGGTGCCCGCCGTGGCCCGCAAGCGCCATCCGGCCTTGCTGGCCAACATGGAAAAAGCGCGGCAGATTGCCGAAAGCAGCCGCTTTAACGTGGCGCGCGAGCCCGCCGGAGGGTCTGCAACCCGCATCGGCATTATCGCAAGCGGCGTGGCCCGCAACTATCTGGCCGACGCCCTGGCCGGGGGCGGCTGGGAGGATCGCGCGCGCGTGCTGGAGCTGGGCATGACCTGGCCCTTGCCCGGGGATCTGATCAGCGATTTTTTGCAGAAATGCGATCGCGTGCTGGTCCTGGAGGAAGGCGCGGACCTGCTGGAAGAGAGCGTGCGCGCCCTGGCGCAGCGGCGCGGCATCAACGTCCGCATTGATGGCAAGGACGAAGGCCTTACCGAGCAGGGCGAGTATTCCACCACCCTGGTCATGCGCCGCCTGGCCGTCTGGTTGAACTGCCCCTGCCCGGCCAAGCCCGCGCGGCCCGTGGAGCCGGATCTGCCGGGCCGCCCGCCCAATCTCTGCGCGGGCTGCTCGCACCGCGCCGTGTACTATGCCGTGCGCCATGTGTTCGGGGACGAGGCCATTTATTCCAGCGACATAGGCTGCTACACGCTGGGGCTGCTGCCGCCCCTGCGCGTTGCCGATTTTCTGGTCTGCATGGGCTCGTCCGTGTCCGCGGGCAGCGGCTTTGCGCGGGCCTCGGGCAAGCCTGTAGTGGGCTTTATCGGAGATTCCACCTTTTTTCATTCCGGCATGACCGGTCTGGTCAACGCGGTCTTCAACCGGCACAACCTTTTGCTGGTGATTCTGGACAACGGCACCACGGCCATGACCGGGCATCAGCCCAATCCGGGCATGCAGCAGGATATGCTCGGCGCAACCTCCGTGCACATGGATATGGAAACCGTGGTGCGCGGCCTGGGCGTCACGGAATGCGCCAGGGTGCGGGCCTTCAATCTCAAGAGCGTGCTCAAGGCCCTGGAAAGCATGAAGAACAAGCCCGGCGTGCGAGTGCTGATCGCCGAAGAGCCCTGCGCCCTGTATGCCCGCCGCCGTCTGAAAAAATCGCAGCCCCGGGTTGCCGAAGTCGCGCGGCAGGGCGAGGAGGCCTTGCGCTGCCTGGAGCAGTTGGCCTGCCCCGCCTTTTACCGCCGGGGCGACAACCTGGCGGTGGATGAAACGCTGTGTTCCGGTTGCATGATCTGCCTGCAGATCGCTCCCACGGCCTTTAAAGCCAAAAAGCGCTGAGTGGTGAAACTATGAAAGCACATGACAGGCAAAAACGGATGCGGATTTATTTCACCGGCGTGGGCGGGCAGGGCACTCTGACCGCCACCACCCTGCTGGCGCGCACGGCCCTGCAGGCCGGTCTGGATGTGGTTGCGGGCGAGGTGCACGGCATGGCCCAGCGCGGCGGCGTGGTGGAATCCGTCCTGCTTCTGGGCGGCTGGCGTTCGCCCAAGCTGGATTTCGGCGAGGCGGACGTGATCCTGGGCTTCGAGCCTTTGGAAACCTTGCGGGGCCTCCCCTATCTGCGGCCCGGCGGCGCGGTCTTTTCCAGCAGTGATCCCCTGCCGCCGGTCAGTGTTGCCCTGGGGCAGGCCGCGTACCCGGATCTGGCGCGCATAGAGGAAAAAGTCCGGCAGGTGGCCGGGCAGAGCCGTTTTATCCCCTGCCGGGAGCTGGGCATCCGGGCCGGGTCCGCGCAGAGCGGCAATACTGTGCTCCTGGGCGCGCTCTGCGCCTCCGGCGTCCTGCCCTTCGGCGTGGACGCCCTGGAAGCGGCCATCAGGATCTTTTTGCCGCCCAGGCTGCAGGAATCCAATCTTCAAGCGTTGGAGCTGGGCAAGGCCGCGCTTGGCGCCTGACTCCCGCGCCTTGGGCAAAAGAGCGTCCGGTATGCACCATTGCAGCCCTGTGCGCGGCACGCTTCGTCCGTGACCCTGCGGGCTGCATCTGCCGTTACCGGGTGAAACGGACCCCAGAGCATTTTGCTAATGAAATTAGCTAAACGCTCTAACAGAGCGAAGCTATGCCCGCCGCGAAAGCGCAGGAGAAATTTACTTGCGTCGTTGAACGCGTAGCGAGATTCTCAAAAGCAATTTGCTCTAACTTGCATTCTGAGGCAAAGAAGCTGTTTTCTTTTTCACTTGACAGTCTTGTATAAGACATATTACATATATCCACCTTATAATGGGGACGCCGCGCGTCGGACAGGGAGGGCGCGTCGTCCTGTTGCGTCAGATGAGCCGTATCATCCATCTCATCCAAGGAGAGTCTCCATGAAACTGTTGTCACGCCTTTTTGCGGGCTTCTGCCTCGTCGCCGCGCTGGCGGCCCCCGCCGCGGCTGCCTACCCCGAAAAGCCGATCAATATGATCATCGCTTTCACCGCCGGCGGTTCGAGCGACGTACAGGCCAGGATCATGCAGAAATACTGGAACAAATACGCCCCGAAGCCGTGGGTCTTTGTCTACAAGCCGGGCGCGGGCGGGATCATCGGCTTTACCGAAATCGCCAAGGCCCGGCCCGACGGCTACACCATCGGCGGCCTGAACGTCCCGCACCTCATCGTGCAGTCGCTGGCCCAGAACGCCCAGTATAGCGCCGACAGCTTCAAGTACATCTGTCAGGTGGTCAACGATCCCCAGTGCGTGGCCGTGCGCAAGGACAGCCCCTTCAAGACCACGCAGGAAATCGTCGATTACGCCCGGAAGAACCCCGGCAAGCTCCGCGTCGGCCTCGTCGGGCCGCTGTCCGGGCATCATCTGATGTTCCTCGACTGGCAGAAGCGGTTCCCCGACTCCAAGCTCACCCACGTCTTCTACAAGGGCGCGGCCGACCAGAACGCGGCCCTGCTCGGCGGCGAGATTGACCTGATTTTCGGCAACATCAACGACGTGATGCGCTCCATCGACGAATTCCGCGTGCTCAACGTGGCCGCCGAAAAGCGCAACGACTTCCTGCCCGACGTGCCGACCCTGCGCGAGGCGGGCATCGACATGGTCTCCGACATCCGCCGTTGCTTCGCAGCCCCCAAGAACATCAAGCCCGAGCAGCTTGAAACCCTGCGCGCCATCTTCAAGCAGATTTGCGACGACCCCGACTACGTCGCGGACATGAAGAAGGCCGGACAGCCCCACGAATACATGGACGGCGAAGCCTTCGCCGCCTACATCGAAAGCCAGACGGAGCACGCCCGCAAGGCCCTTTCCGAAGCCGGACTGCTGAAGAAATAGCCCCTGGCCCGCGCCCCGCCGCGAAGGGGGGCGCGGGCCCCCAATCCCGAGAAGGACGTTTTGCATGACCGAATTCCTCTTGCCTGCCTTTCTCCATCTTCTTGAGCCCCTGAACATCATCCTGATGCTCGCCGGGCTGACCGGGGGCATCATCATCGGCGCGCTCCCCGGCCTTTCGGCCACAATGGGCGTCGCCCTCATGGTCCCGGCCACCTTTGCCATGAACCCAGCCAGCGGGCTGATCATGCTCGGCGCGATCTACGCCGGGGCCATTTACGGCGGGGCCAACTCCGCCATCCTCATCTGCACGCCCGGCACGCCCTCTTCCGTGGCCACCACCTTCGACGGCTGGCCCCTGTGCCAGAAGGGGCGGGCGGACATCGGGCTCTATTCCTCGCTTCTGTCCTCGGCCTTCGGCGGCGTCGTGGGCACGCTCTTTCTGCTCTGTCTCGCCGCCTCGCTCGCCCGTTTCGCCATGCGTTTCGGCGGGCCCGAAAGCTTCTGGCTGTGCCTTTTCGGGCTCTCCACCATCGCGGTGATGACCCCGGGCAACATGGGCAAGGGCATCCTCTCCGGCGCGGCGGGCATCCTCGTGTCCACCATCGGGCTCGACCCCAACACGGGCGTGCCCCGCTTCACCTTCGGCACCTACGAACTCGTGCAGGGCATCTCCGTCATCCCCTGCATGATCGGCCTCTTCTCCTTCTCGCAGGTGCTCTACCTCATCGGCACGGACAAGACCTTCATTGCGGAATACCACCCGCACAAGGGCGCGTTCCGCAAGGTCTTTTCCTACCTCGTCAAGCACTGCAAGACCATCCTCGTGCGCTCCTCTGTCCTCGGGACGTGGATCGGGATGCTCCCCGGCGCGGGCGGCGAGATCGCCTCGATCATCGCCTACAACGAGTCCAAACGATGGGACAAGGACCCCTCCCGCTACGGCAAGGGCAGCATTGAGGGCGTGGCCGCTTCCGAAAGCGCGAACAACGCGGTCATCGGCGGCTCGCTCATCCCCATGCTCACCCTCGGCATCCCCGGCAGCGCGGTGGCGGCGGTCATCCTCGGCGCGCTCATGGCCCACGGCATCCAGCCGGGCTTCAAGATATTCACGGCCTCGGGCGAAATGGCCTATACCTTCATCGTCTCGCAGTTCGCCGTGAATCTGCTCATGATCCCGGTGGGCTTCGTGCTCTGTCAGTGCATGGCGCGGCTTTTGAGCATCCGGCTGACGCTTGTGGCCATCGGCATCGTGGTGCTGGCCTATATCGGGGCCTACGCCATCAGCAACAGCCTCGTGGACATCTGGGTGGTCTTCGCCTTCGGGCTCATCGGCTTCTTCGGGGGCAAGGTGGGCATGGATACCGGGGCGATGGCGCTTGGCGTCATCCTCGGCCCCATGATTGAAGAGAACCTCGGCAAGAGCGTGGACCTGTCCCGCTCGCTCGACGGGGGGCTCGCGGCGGCCATGTTTGCGGGCTCGATCAACAAGGTGCTCATCGCGGCGCTGATCCTCTCGCTGGCCACGCCTTTTCTCCTGAAGCTGCGCAACCGCAAGAACGCCGCGCTGCTTCCCGAAGGCCCCCGCCCCGCGTGGACGGCGGATTTCTTTGCCGGGCTCGGCTTCATCGCCATCGCCGTCGCCTTCTTTGTGCAGTACGGGGAGCTTGAGGGCGTGAGCCGGGTCTTCCCGGAAGTGCTGACCACGCTCATCGGGGTCGGAGGCGCGTATCTCATGGCCAAGGGCCTGTGGCGTCGGCGCGGGGCCGCCCCCGCCGGGGACGCCGAGCCCGTGGCGTGGAACAAGGTAGCCCTCATCTGCATGGTCTCCCTCGCCTATACGGTGGTCATGCCCATGCTCGGCTTTTTGACGGGGACGATAATCTTCATCGTCTGTGCGACCCTTCTCCTCGGGGACCGCAGCCGGGGGTGGGGGCACCTTGCCCGCACGGCCCTCATGTTCGGGGTGGGCTTCGGCCTGCTGGTCTGGGGCAGCTTCACGCAGCTTCTCAACGTCCCGGCGCCCACGGGCCTGTTCATCTGATCTCAAGCAAACCTGATCCGCGGGTCTTGCAGCCCGGCGTTCCGGCCTTGTTTTTTTAGCCCATCCCGCGTATGGGCGCGGGCGGCGGCCTTTTTCCACAGGCCAGGCCCCAGTTGGTCACTTTTTTTCTTGACAGTCTTATATAAGATATAATACAGAGGTCACGGAAACAAACTCCAAGGAGGCAATCATGTCAGTGCAATTTCTGGTTCATGAAGACGGCGACAGCGTCGGCGTCGTCACCGTCGAAGGCGTGAAGGCGGGCCAAGAACTGACCGGCTGGGTTATGAAAGAAGACAAGACCCTTACGTTCAAGGTTCTTGATGATATTCCCATCGGCCACAAGATCGCTCTCAAGGATTTGAATGTCGGCGACACTGTCTTCAAGTACGGCACCGATATCGGGAAGGTGGTCAAACCCATCCGTCGGGGCGAACATCTTCATGTCCACAACGTCAAGACCAAAAGGTGGTAGGTCACATGCAAAAGACATTCTTCGGTTATCGCCGCGATAATGGTCGCGTGGGCATTCGTAATCATGTGCTGATTCTGCCCCTCGACGACCTTTCCCTGCCCGCTTGCAACGCCGTTGCCAACAACATCGGCGGCACCATTGCCATTCAGCATCCCTATGGCCGTCTCCAGTTCGGGGCCGACCTTGACCTGCATTTCCGCACCCTGATCGGCGCGGGCAGCAACCCGAACGTCGCCGCCGTCATCGTCATCGGCATTGAGGAAAAGTGGACTCAGGACGTGGTGGACGGCATTGCCAAGACCGGCAAGCCCGTTGTCGGCTTCGGCATCGAACAGCACGGCCAGATCGACACCATCGCCCGCGCTTCCCGCAAGGCGAAGGAATTTGCGCAGTACGCTTCCGCCCTCCAGAAAGAGGAATGCCCCATCTCCGACCTGTGGGTTTCCTGCAAATGCGGCGAGTCCGACACCACCTCCGGTTTGGCCTCCTGCCCGACCGTGGGCAACGCGTTCGACAAACTGTATGAGGCAGGCTGCACGCTGGTGTTCGGTGAAACCACGGAGCTCACCGGCGGCGAACATCTGGTGAAGGCCCGTTGCATCAATGAGAAGGTCCGCAACGAATTCACCGCGTACTTTGACCGCTACGCCAAGGTTATCGACGATCACAAAACCTCGGACCTTTCCGACTCCCAGCCGACCAAGGGCAACATCGAAGGCGGCCTGACCACCATCGAAGAAAAGGCCCTCGGCAACATTCAGAAGATCGGCACCAAGGCGCCCATCATCGGCACTCTGGACAAGGCCGTGACGCCTACCGGCCCGGGCCTGTGGTTCATGGACTCCTCCTCGGCCGCGGCTGAAATGATCACCCTCGTGGCCGCCGCCGGTTATGTGGTGCACTTCTTCCCCACCGGGCAGGGCAACATCATCGGCAACCCGATCCTGCCCGTCATCAAGCTGTCCGCCAACCCGCGCACCATCCGCACCATGTCCGAACACATGGACGTGGACGTGTCCGGCATCCTGCGCCGCGAAATGAATCTTGATCAGGCCGGCGACAAGCTGCTCGACATGATGTTCCAGACCATCGCGGGTCGTCTGACCGCCGCCGAAGCTCTGAAGCAGAACCAGTTCGTTATGACCCGCCTGTACGAAAGCGCCTAAGCTCCGCCTGCGTGCGGATTGGAAAAGGAGGCGGGGGGGCGACCTCCCGCCTTTTTTGCTTCCGACTTCGCGCCGGGCTTGAAAAAATCCTGTCTTTTCGGATGTGTGCCCGCATAGAGTGGTTTGCTGATGAGATTAGCTAAACCGCTCTGGCGACAGCGTTAGCTGGCGCCCGCGCCGAATGAGCGTCCAGACCGCGGTCTGGACGCGAAATGATGGCAGCGAAGTGATTGAAAATGAATATTTTCAATCAAAAGATGCTCTAGTCTGGTGCGGGCGGTCTTGGTCCCTTGCCTTCAGAGCGGGGCGACGACGCAGGATACTGCGTAAAGGCCCGTGCCCGCACCGTGCCCCATCCGGCGCGGGCGGCGTCAGCGCAGTTCGGCGCGGTAGACGTGATGCGACGTGTTGATGCGGCTGATGCGGAATTCAACGGGCTGTTCCTGAAGATCGAAGGAGGTCCGGGTCACCAGCAGCAGCGGGTGGCTGCGCTCCACGTTCAGGCGCTTGATGTCCGCGGGATCGGGCAGCGTAACTTCGATCTGCTCGGTGGCGCGGGCCACAGTGACGCCGAAATGAAGCTGGTAATGCTCATACAGGGTGTTGGGCACCTTGTCGGACTCGAAGCTGAAATCCGGGAAGCGCGCGGTCGAGAGCGTGACCCGCTCGTTGATGACCGGGCAGTCGTCGAGCATGCGCACGCGGTCGATGTGGATGACCTTCATCCCCGGCGCGAGGTTGAGGGCGGCGCGTTCGGCCTCGGAAGGCTGGCCGAGGCGCAGGCCGTAGATTTGCGACAGCGGATAGACGCGCTTGCCGTGCTTGTCGCTGAGCAGGAAGAAGGGAAAGAGGGCGCTGTCCTCGTCAAGGACGGCCACGGCGGTGCCCTTGCCCTGATAGCGCACCAGCCGCTTTTCGCGGGTGAGCGCGTTAAGGGCCTTGCGCAGCGTGCCTTGGCTGACCCCGTACTCCTCGGCCAGCGCGATTTCACTGGGAAGGAAGCTTCCCGGCCCCCATTCTCCGACGATGATGCGGTCGAGGATGGCTTTCTTCACTTGCTCGTAGAGGGGGGCGAACGTCAGTTTCGGGGATGGGGTCATGGTTCCTCCGGGGACTCTTTGGCATGTTCTTATCTTGTATAAGACACATGTTCTTATCTTATATAATATAGAAGATCAAATTCTTCGGCGTCCCCGCTTCTCCGTGGGGGCGCGCATGAGGGAAACACGTTATGGCAGAAATCGTCATTTCCGAATTCATGGACGAGGCCGCCGTCTCCGAGCTGGCGGCTTCGTTTGATGTCCTCTACGACAAAACGCTCGTGGACCGCCCCGAGGCGTTGGCCGAGGCCGCCGCCGGGTGCCGGGCGCTTATCGTGCGCAACCGCACGCAGGTGCGCGGCGCGCTTTTGGACGGCGCGAATTTGCGCGTGGTCGGGCGTCTTGGCGTGGGCCTCGACAACATCGACTGCGCGGCCTGCCGCGAGCGCGGCATCGCCGTCATCCCGGCTACCGGGGCCAACAACGTGGCCGTGGCCGAATATGTGCTTGCCGGGCTGCTCATGCTCCTGCGCGGCTCGTACGGCGCAAGCGCCTCCGTCGCCGCCGGGGAATGGCCCCGCGAACGTCTGGTAGGCCGCGAAATCGCCGGGAAAACCCTCGGCCTCGTGGGTTTCGGGGGCATCGCCCGGGAAGTGGCCGTGCGCGCCATCGCCTGCGGGATGCGGGTCATCGCCCATGATCCCTTCCTGCCCGCCGACGCGCCGGAATGGGAACGCTACGGCGTGCGCCCCGCCGCGCTTGAGGACTTGTTCGCCGAGGCCGACGCCGTGAGCCTGCATGTGCCGCTCACGCCCGATACCCGCCACCTCGTCAATGCCGCGCGGCTGGACATGATGAAGCCCGGCGCGGTCTTCGTCAACGCCGCGCGCGGCGGCGTGGCCGACGAGGCCGCCCTTGCCGATGCGCTGGCGTCCGGCAGGCTGGCCGGGGCGCTTGTGGACGTCTTCGAGAAGGAGCCGCTCAAGGCCGGGTCGCCGCTGGCGCAGGCCCCGAACTGCATCCTCACCCCGCACATCGCGGGCGTCACGCAGGAATCCAACGTCCGCGTGAGTTCCCTGGTGGCCAGCAAGGTGGCCGAAGCCCTGCGGGGTGACGCATGATCCTCGACGCCGGACAATTGCGCGATCTGGGCATGGCGGTCTTTGTGGCGGCGGGCGTGCCCGAGGCGGCGGCTTCAAGCGTGGTCGACGCGCTGGTGCTGGCCGAACTCGACGGCTTGCCCTCGCACGGTTTTTCCCGCATCCCCTTCTATACGGATCAGGCCCTCTCCGGCAAGGTCAATGCCGCCGCCGTCCCGGAGGTTTCCACGCCCGCGCCCGCGTCCGTTCTGGTGGACGCCGGGAACGGCTTCGCGTTCCCGGCCATTGACGCCGGGTTTGCGCGCGCTGTGCCGCTGGCCAAGCGCTATGGCGTGGCCGTGCTCGGCGTGACCCGCTCGCACCACTGCGGCGTGGTCGGCCTCTATGCCGAACGGCTGGCCGGGGAAGGGCTCGTTTCGCTCATTTTCTCCAATACCCCGGCGGCAATGGCCCCGTGGGGCGGCTCGCGGGCTTCCTTCGGCACCAATCCGCTGGCCTTCGGCTGCCCGCGCGAGGGGCGGCATCCGCTGGTGATCGACCTGTCCCTGAGCAAGGTGGCCCGGGGCAAGATCATGGCCGCCAAGCAGCGCGGCGAGTCCATCCCCGAGGGCTGGGCGCTGGACGCGCAGGGCCGCCCGGCCACCGATCCGGCGGCGGCGCTCGGCGGGACCATGATCCCCGTGGGCGACGCCAAGGGCTCGGCGCTGGCCCTCATGGTGGAAATCCTCGCCGCCGCGCTCCCCGGGGCCAACTACGCCTTTGAGGCGTCGTCCTTCTTCGAGGCCGAAGGCCCCGCGCCGGGCATCGGCCAGTCCTTCATCCTTATTGATCCCGCGCCCCTCAATCCCGGCTTTGCGCCGCGTCTTGAGGCCTTGTGCGGCCAGATGCTCGCGCAGGAGGGTGTGCGCCTTCCCGGAGAACGGCGTTTCGCCCTCCGCGAGCGGAACCGGCAGGCGGGCGTCGACATCCCGGACGCCCTCTACGCCGACTTGCGCAAGCGGGCGGGGCTTGCGTAAGCCGCCCTTCCCCGCAGCGGCGGGGGAGGAACACCCGGCGCGGGCACCCTCCCGCGCCGGGCCTGCCGGGTTTTTTCGTCCGTACGCGCGCGGGTATGTTGCCTTACCCCTTGCGTTTCCGCAGGGTATTTCCGTTCGCGGGCGCACGGGAATTTTTCGCTTCGCCGGGCCGCCTTTCCCGCACGGGAAAAGGGACGGCCTCGCGGAAGCAGAGACTTGAGGCGGAACGACGGCGTTCCGCCCCATACCCCGCGGGCCGCGCCGTCATCCCCCCGCCAGCGCGGCCCACTCCTCAACCGGAAGCGAGCCTTCCGCCTTTGCGAGGTCGCCATGCCTGTCGGTTTCCGCATTTTTACGCAACGTCCTTTGCCCGACCCGGAATTGATCCGCGCCTACAGCCGCTGCTCCACGGCCCCGGTCGCGGACGCCATGCGCCGCATGTGCGCCATGACCCCGGCGGCGCGCCTGCTTTCCCATCCCTACGGCGTCATGGCGGGCGCGGCCCTGACCGTAAAGGCCCGCCCCGGCGACAGCCTCATGATCCACAAGGCGCTCAACATGGCGGGCAAAGGCGACGTGCTGGTCGTGTCCGGCGGCGAGCCGGGCCGCGCGCTTATGGGCGAGCTGATGTTCCGCTACGCCATGTCCAAGGGGCTGGCCGGGATTGTGGTCGACGGCCCCATCCGCGACGTGGACTGCCTGCCCGAGCTGACTCTGCCCATCTACGCGGCGGGCGCGACCCCCGGCGGTCCCTACCGCGAGGGGCCGGGCGAGATCAACGTGCCCGTGGTCTGCTGCGGCCAGTGCGTGGAGCCGGGGGACATCCTCCTCGGCGATGCGGACGGCGTCATTGTCATCCCCTCCGGCGAGGCGGAGGCCCTTTATAAAGAGGCGTGTCTGGCCGTCCAGCGGGACAGGGAAAAGACCGAGCAGGCCCGGCACGGCCTTTTCGACCGCAACTGGGTGGACGGCGAGCTTTCCCGCAAGGGCTGCGAGATCATCGACGGCATGTGGCGTTAGAGCGCTTTGCTCATGAAGTGAGCTAAACGCTCTGCTGGCAGGGCGAAACCATGCCCGCCCGCGAGCGTCAGCCGTTGGCGGCTGTGCCGCCTTACGGATGACGACAGCAGAGACAGGCGCAGGCGAAATTTACTTGCTCCGTTACGCGCCGGAGCGAGCGTTTGAAAAGCAATATGCTCTAGAGCATTTTCACTTTGAAGTTGCCTAATTCGTTTCAGAAAGTCCAAAGATGTCTGGTTAGAGCGTTTTCACTTTGAAAATACTCTGCTGACGCGAAAGCGGCAGCCGCCGCAACGCGGCGTACATTCAGGCGAAAACCGCGTTTTTCGCCTGAATGCCACCTTTGACTTTCATAAAAAGTCAAAGGTAATCTGCTCTAGCATGTAATTTCAATATGTTAGAGCATTTTGCTTTTAACTTTTTACATAGCCACAGGATTTAAACCATCCTTCAGCGTCTTTTTGTGTGATACAACTTAATGCTTTTCCAATGGACTTGTACAGTTCATCACATGTTTTTGCTTTCATACCCCGAAGTAATTGTTTCACTTTGCTCCACATCTTTTCAATGGGATTTAAATCCGGGCTGTATTCTGGAAGGAAAATATACTTGCAGCCTTTTTCCCTTATCAAGTTTTGGGCGGTTTTTGATTTATGGACATTCAAATTATCCATTATAACAACATCGTTAGCTTTAAGCGTTGGAAGAAGAAATTTTTCAATATAAGCATTGTACATTTTTCCATCCAGTGCCCCATCAAAAACAACACTGCAAGTCTCTCCCGTTACCCGGATTGCTGAAAGTATGCTTATCCTTTCCCAACGTCC
>NZ_JAAKEH010000054.1:0-16724 GCF_011039095.1 Desulfovibrio sp. ZJ200
CTGGTTGCATTGAGGAGGGAAAAGAAATGAACCAGACAGCTGTACCTGAGACCATACCGGAGGAAAACCTATGACCGACTCCGCGTGCTGGACGAAAGAACCGCCCACAAAGCGCGGCCTCGGCTGGCAGGCAAATCCCTGGGTCTGGGTCGTGGGCTTCAAAAGGCTTGAACCATAACCCCCGTGAGGTGGTAAGATGCAAGATAAAAAAATTCTGACACTTCCGACAGAAGGCTTTGCACGCCCCGCCCAGGTCGCTTTTGCCTTCGGCATCAGCAGGGGGACGCTCTACAAGCGCATAAAGGATGGCAAATTCCCCCCGCCTGAGAAAATTGGTGAGAGGATCTCCCGCTGGCCTGTCTCCGTCATTCGGGAATATCTGGTGCGTGAAGGCGGCTCTGTCCTTGTGCCAGACTGTCAAGATAGTCGGCCCACGCCTGCATCATAGCCCGGCGTTCATCCATGTATGCGGCGCGGTTATATACGGCCCGCACCTTGTCGGTGTCGCCATGAGCAAGCTGGCGCTCGATAAGGTCGGGCCGGTAGCCCATCTCATTGAGCAGCGTTGACGCCATCGCGCGAAATCCATGCGCTGTCATTTCGTCCTTTCCGTAGCCCATACGGCGCAACGCGGACAAAACCCCGTTCTCCGAAAGCGGACGCGAGGGCCGCACCCCCGGGAAGATCCACTGCTCCGAGAGCTTCCGCTCCCTGATGCCCTCCAACAGCGCCACACATTGCCTGGCAAGCGGCACCCGGTGCTCGAAACGCATTTTCATCTTATGCGCCGGGATGCGCCACTCCCTCCCCTCCCAGTCTATCTCCTGCCACTCCGCCCTCCTCACCTCGCCCGGACGGCAAAAAGTATATGCTGACCACAGCATTGCCGCGCGGGTAATCAAATTCCCCCTGTACTCCATGATCGATGCCATCAGGCCCGCAACGTCCCCGGGACGAATCAGGGCAGCCCGGGGCTTTTCCATATGCGCCGTGAGGGCGCCCCGTAAATCACGGCACGGATCTGACCCGCAATAGCCGCAGGCAACCCCGTATCTGAATACTTGGGAGCAAATCCCCAACACGCGCGAGGCAGTCTCAAACGTCCCGCGCCCCTCAATCAGGCGAAGGAACTTTAAGATTTCCTGTGGGGTAACGGCCTGGATCTCGTTCCCCCCGATGTGGGGGAACGCATATTTTTGCAGCCGCGTGGTGACAGTGGTTTTGTGCGCCTCGCTCCACCGGGGAGCCTGGCGCTCTATCCATTCCAGAGCGGTGGCGCTGAACGTGGGGTTTTGCGCCTTGGCATCCGGCTCCAATCGTTCGCCGGACGCAAGAAGCGCCTTCGCATTGAGGAGAGCAAGCCGCGCATCCCGCAGGCTGACGGCGGGATAATGCCCGATGGTATGGCGGCGATCTTTCCCGGCCTCGCGATATTTAATGCGCCAGACCTTCGAGCCGGTAGGCAGAACTTCGAGGTAGAGCCCGCCGCCGTCAAACACCTTGTAGCGGGTGGCCTTCGGCTTCAGGGCCTTGATAGCTGTGTCAGTGAGCGGCATTGGGGTAACAACTCCGGTTCGCTTTATCTCGTTGCCCTGGTTGTTACCCTATTTCTGACGCGCTGCCAATGACTATAATGGCAACATGGACAACATGAGAAGCCTTAAAATCAAGAAGTCCAAGGACTTTTGAATATCCTTGGACTTCCTTGACATTATATTGGTAGCAAGGGAGGGATTTGAACCCCCGACACTGCGGGTATGAACCGCATGCTCTAACCAACTGAGCTACCTTGCCGTATGTTGCGCTGCCCGGCTGCACTTCGCCCGGCAACGGCGCGTCGCACTGAATACACAATTCAGACCTGCTTGGCAAGATTTTTTTGCAGGATTTTCAGTAAAAAAATCCGCTCCTGCGCCCTGCCCGCTTCCGGCCTGCTCCGCATGTCCGCCGCAGCTCGGCTGCCGCAACACCTCGCAAGCGCACAGGGCTTGCGTCTGGCCTTCTGCGGCTCTCCTGCCTCCCGGCTTCCACAAGCTGCGCTTTCCGGCAATCAAGGAACAGGCCCTAGAGCAGATTACCTTTGACTTTTTATGAAAGTCAAAGGTGACATTCAGGCGAAAAACGCGGTTTTCGCCTGAATGTACGCCGCGTTGCGGCGGCTGCCGCTTTCGCGTCAGCAGAGCATTTTCAAAGAGAAAACGCTCTAATGCACCATGAAATAATAGACAAAGGGCGCGAGCAGCAGGCGGTAGACGGCAAAGGGCACCAGGGTCATTCTGCCCACCAGGGACACGAAAACCCTTACGGCCAGCAAAGCCGAAACAAAGGCCCCGGCACTGCCCACCAGAAAAAAGGGAATGTCTGCCGCGGAGAACAGATTGAGATTGCTGAGCATGTCATAGCCCGTGGCAGCCACCATGATCGGCACGGCCGCAATAAAGGAATACTCCGCCGCTACCGGGCGCCTGGCGCCCATGAGCATGCCGCCCATGATTGTGGCGGCCGAGCGTGAAAAGCCGGGCCACAGCGCAAGGCACTGAAAACAGCCGATGCCCAGGGCCAGCCGCGGCGTCATCTCGTCCAGACTGACACAGGTGGGCTTCTGCTTGCGGCGTTCCACCAGGATCATGCAGACGGCCCCCACCACCAGCGCAATCAGCACTGTGGCGGGCCGGAAAAGATAGTGCTTGATCAGGGAGTGGAACAGAAGACCCACCACGCAGGCGGGCAAAGAGGTCAGGATCAGCAGCCAGATCCCCCGCATGCCGGCAAAGCGCACATAGGGTTGCGGCCGCGCCAGGCCCCAGAACCGCTTCCAGTACAACACCACCACGGCCAGAATGGCCCCGAGCTGAATGACCACTTCAAAGGTAGCGGCGCGTTCTCCCACAAAATCAAGCAGTTCTCCCACCAGTATCATATGGCCGGAAGAAGACACCGGCAGAAATTCGGTCAACCCTTCAACTATGCTTAAAATAAGCGCGGTGAGGAGATTATCCATATATTCAGCCTCAATGGGCCGCCCAGCGTCGAAGCGCCCGCAAGCGTGTCGCACGGCCCGTGGTTTTCCGGTAAATGAAGGCCGCGGCATTGCCAAAAAACACTGCCGCAGCTATGCTAAGAGAAAAGAGGTATACGCGATGCCAACTATCATGCCCCAGAGCGAACTTGTGCGCAAAGCGGCCGCCTTTCTGGCGGAACAGCGTTCTCAAACCCCCGGCAGAAGCCTGGCCAGCCTTTTGGATGAAGCAGGCATGCGTTTCAATCTCACGCCGTTGGATGCGGCGGCCCTGGAACGCCTTTTTCGCAAGGAGCCCCCGGCGGAATAATGCCCCCTTTTCCGGCCCGGGCTTGTCAGGCAATTTCGCTGCCGTTGGGCATGACCTCGGCGGCGTTGAGCAGGCTGAGCCTGTCGTTGCTTTGCGCCGTGAGCACCATGCCGTAGGACATCAGGCCGCGAATTTTGCGCGGCGCAAGGTTGAGCACCGCGCAGACCTGCCGGCCGACCAGAGCGTCTGGCGCATAGTGTTCCGCCAGGCCGGAAAGAATCTGACGCGGCTGCCCTTCCCCGAAGTCAATCTCCAGACGCAGGATGCGGTCGGCATTGGGATGTTTTTCCGCCGCAAGCACCGTGCCTATCCGCAGGTCCAAGGCCTTGAACTGCTCAAAGTCGACAAGTGGCGCGCCTGCGGCGGCGGCGCTGCCTGAGGCGTCTGCGGGTTTTTCGCCCTTGTGCGGCGTGACCGGCAGGCTCTTTTCAGGCTTTTTCCGCGCGGTTGCGGCAGATGTTCCTTTCGCCTCCGCAGGGGCGGCCAGTTGCCGCTCAATGCGCGGGAAAAGATTGGAAGCCTCGGCCACCGGCGTGCCTGCGGCAAGACCGCCAAAGCAGGTGATTTCATCTTCCAGGGCAGGCACCGGCGGCATGCTTTTGGGCACGGGCTGGCCAAGCTGCGCAAGCATCCTGCCGGACGCCTCGGGCATCACCGGCCAGAGGCAGACGGCAATTTTCCGCATGGCCGCGAGCAATATGTACATCACCGTGGCCAGCCGTTCCATGCGGCCTTGCTTGTGCAGCGCCCAGGGAGCCTGGCCGTCGACGTATTTGTTCAATCCGCGCACCAGCTCCCACAGACATTCCAGGGCTTGCGCAAACTGGACGTTGGCGAAAAGCTGCGCGTAATTGCGCATGGCTCCGCCGCAGAGTTCAACGACAGCTTCATCCTCGGGCTCGCGCTGCCTGGGCTGGGGAACTCTGCTCCCGAAATATTTGGCTGTCATGGACAGCACGCGGCTGAAAAGATTGCCGAGATCATTAGCCAGATCCGCATTGATCCGGCCAATGAGCGCGTCTTCGCTGAAATTCGCGTCAGAGCCGAAATGCATGTCGCGCAAAAGAAAATAACGGAACGCGTCCACGCCGAAGCGTTGGCCGAGATCCGCGGGATCCACCACATTGCCCAGGGACTTGGACATTTTCGTATCGCGGGAAAGCCAATAGCCGTGCACGTTCAGATGTCTGTACAACGGCAGGCCCGCGGCCTTGAGCATGGCGGGCCAGAAAACGGCATGCGGCTTGAGAATATCCTTGGCCACCAGATGCTCGCCGGGCCAGTAGCGCGCATACTCCGCTCCGTCCGGCCAGCCCAGGGCGCTGATATAGTTCAGCAACGCGTCGAACCAGACATAGCAGACGTAATTCTTGTCAAAGGGCAACTCAATGCCCCAGGTCAGCCGGCTTTTGGGGCGTGAAATGCACAAATCCTCAAGAGCCCCCGACTCCAGCATGGACAGCACTTCGGCGCGGTAGCGCTCCGGCCGGATAAAGTCCGGGTGGGCGGCAATATGTTCTTTGAGCCAGGGCAGGTATTTGGACATGCGGAAGAAGTAGTTCTTCTCGCTGATAAACTCGGGCCTGGTCTGATGTTGCGGGCAGAGCCCGTTTTCCAGTTCCTTTTCAGTATAGAAACGTTCGCAGCCATAGCAGTAGTGGCCGCCGAACTCGCCGAAATAAATATCCCCGGCATCATGGACCCGCTGCAAAAAGTTCTGCACGGCGCGCTTATGCGCCTTGTCCGTGGTGCGCACGAAGCGGTCGTTGGCAATGCCCAGTTGCGGCCAGAGCGCCTGAAAACGCGCGCTGATGGCATCCACGAACTCCTGGGGCGTCTTGCCTTCCTTTTCGGCGGCCTGCACGATCTTGTCGCCGTGCTCGTCCGTGCCGGTCAGAAACAGCGTGTCCTCGCCGAGCAATTTGTGGAAGCGCGCCAGGGAGTCAGCAACCACGGTGGTATAGGCGTGCCCCAGATGCGGTTTGGCATTGACGTAATAAATGGGCGTGGTGATGAAAAAGCTTTTCACGCAAGGCTCCGTACTGCTGAACGTTTCAACCGGGTATTCAAGGTCTGTTTGCGGCAGCGGCGTGCCGCAAATGCGGCCTTTTCCGCAACGCGCGTGCCGCTGCGCGCCGGAGCCGCTTTACTCGCTCTCGGAACGCGGCGGCCTGCGGCGGCGCTTGCGGCGGTTTTTCCCGGAGTCCCCGGCTGCCCCGCCTGCCCCGTTCCGGGGGACAGCGTTTTCTTCCGGACGCGTTGGCGCGGCCTTGGCGTCCTTTTCCCGGGGCAGCAGATTGCCGAAGAGATTGGGCTCTTCCACATTGTCCGGCGTGACAGAAACCACCAGCATGCCGTCGCCCTGAGGCGGCCTGGCAGGCTGTCTGCCCTGCCCTGCCTGCGGCTGGCTTTCCGGACGATACGGAGTCAGGGCCTGCCACTCGTCCAGGCTTACTTCCAGCTCCTCGTTGTTTTCCGTGAGCACGGAAAGGGTATTGCGAAACATATTGGCCCGCAAAACCTTCATGACGCCCTGGCTTGTCTGGTACTTCTTGCCCAGGCGCGGGCAATTGCGATGAAAGCGATCGTAATTTTCCTGCTCATAGGAAAGGCAGCAGAGGAGCCTGCCGCAAATGCCGGAAATTTTGGCCGGATTAAGAAAAAGATTCTGCTCCTTGGCCATCCTGATGGTCACCGGGGCGAACTTGCGCAGATACCTGCGGCAGCAGCAAACCATGCCGCAATTACCGACAGCGCCTATCATCTGGGTTTCATGGCGCACGCCGATCTGCCGCAGTTCTATGCGCGCGCGGTATTCCCGCACCAGATCCTTGACCAGATCCCTGAAGTCGATGCGCGCGGGCGCGGTAAAGTAAAAAATCAGCTTGCTGCGATCGAAAAAAACTTCCACATCCACCAGCTTCATGTCCAGGCGGCGCTCGCGGATGCACTGACGGCAAAAAAGACGGGCCTCCCGGGACAGGGCCTCATTTTCCTGCCCCTGCCGCAATTCCTCGGCATTGGCCTCGCGCAGCACGGAAGGCAGGCTTGCCTCTTCCACGCCGGGCAGGGCCTCTGCCGGGCCGGAAACCACCTGGGCGAGAGTCCGGCCCTGTTCGGCGTCAATAAGGACATGATCCCCCGGTTTAAAGCCGGGGGGGCCGGAATAATAACTTGTCTGACCAAGTGTGCGAAATCTGAGACCGTATATGGGCATAAGCGTCACTTAATGATAAAAATCGGAAAAAATGTCTGAAGACTTTTCTTTTCGGCCATATCAGCCGTGCTGTCAACAGGCGGCGGAATTTCAAGGGTTCACTGCCCGCGCCGCGGCTTGCCATCAGGCCGCCGCTGCCTTACTATTTACCCCCTTGGGGGGAGAATGTCATGATCCAAAGAGCCGAAGCCCTGAGATTGCTGGCCGAAGAGGGCACGCCGGAATCGCTTTTGCAGCACGCTCTGGCCTCGGAAGCCGTCATGCGCGCGCTTGCGCGGCATTGGGACGAAGATGAGGAACTTTGGGGCCTGACCGGGCTTTTGCACGATCTGGATTTTCCGCGCACTGCAAGAACGCCCGAACGGCATGGCCTGGAGGCGGCTGAGCGGCTGCAAGGCCTTTTGCCGGAAGAAGCCCTGACTGCCATTCGCGCCCACAATGGTGAGATGAACGGCTTTGAGCCACGAAGCCGTTTCGACTACGCCCTGCGTTGCGGCGAAACCGTGACCGGCCTGATCGGCGCGGTCGCGCGCATGCGCCCCACCGGGCTTGACGGCATGGAGCCGAAAAGCATCAAAAAAAGATGAAGGACAAAGCCTTTGCCGCCGGCGTCAACCGGGAAAATATCCGCCAATGTTCCCAGGCCGGGCTGGACCTGGATGTCTTTCTGGCCCTGGCGATCGAAGCCATGCGGGCTCGGGCTTCGGAACTAGGTTTGCAGGCTCCGAACAGGGGATGACCAATTGCCGACAACACGCGGCGCGGCGCCGCGCAAAGCCGGGCGAAGGGCTGTCAGACTCTTTTGCGCTCGGGACGGAGCGAGAACATACTGTCGCTGCCCTTTGGCGGCCAACCGGATCTCTATGGCCTGTGAGGCAGAGAATTTATGACTGAAGATCGCACGCTGAATACATCCATTCGCACCCTTGGGCCCTGCAAGCTGGAATCGCATTTGCCGTACAGGACCTGGGCCGACGACAAATGCCTGCCCATATTTGTGGATGAGGAGCTGAGCGAGGATGCCCAGGAGCCCTTCTGCGTGAGCTTTGAGGCGGCCGGGCCGCGCAAGAAGCTCTATTTTGATTCTTCCCGCGCCAAATGCGCCATTGTCACCTGCGGCGGACTCTGCCCGGGCATCAATGACGTGATCCGCGCCATCGTCATGGAGGCCTATCACGCCTATAACGTGCCGGCCGTTCTCGGCATTCCGTACGGCCTGGAAGGCTTTATCCCCAAATACCGGCATGCGCTGCTTGAGCTGAACCCGGAAATGGTGGCCGACATCCACCGCTTCGGCGGCACAATATTGGGTTCCTCCCGCGGGCCGCAGCCGCCGGATGAAATTGTGGACACTCTGGAACGCTGCAACATCAACGCCCTTTTTGTCATCGGCGGCGACGGCACCATGAAGGCCGCGCTCTCCATCAGCCAGGAAGTGCAAAAGCGGGGCCTGAAAATCTCGGTCATCGGCATTCCCAAAACCATTGACAACGACATTAACTTCATCACGCAGTCCTTCGGCTTTGAGACTGCTGTCTTCAAAGCCACCGAGGCCATTGAATGCGCGCATACCGAAGCCTGCGGCACGCCCAACGGCATCGGCCTGGTCAAACTGATGGGCCGGGAATCCGGCTTTATTGCGGCGCGGGCCGCTCTGGCCCTCAAAGAAGTAAATTTTGTGCTGATCCCCGAGGCTCCCTTTACCCTGGAGGGCGAAGGCGGCCTGCTGCCCGCCCTGGCACAACGCCTGAAGGCGCGCGGGCATGCCGTGATCGTGGCGGCCGAGGGCGCGGGCCAGCATCTGCTGAAGCACAATGCCGGCACCGACGCCTCGGGCAATCCCGTTCTCGGCGACATTGCCGATCTGCTGCGCAAGGAAGTCACTGCCTATCTGGATGCCCGCCACGTGGAACACTCGATCAAATACATAGACCCGAGCTACATTATCCGCTCGGTCCCGGCCAATGCCAACGATAAGGTTTACTGCGGCTTTCTCGGGCAATATGCCGTGCATGCGGCCATGGCCGGACGCACCGACATGGTGGTGGCGAAACTGCAGGACCGCTACGTGCATCTGCCCCTGCAACTGGTCACCCGCAAGCGCCGCAAGCTGAATATTTATTCCGACCTCTGGCGCGCGGTGCTTGAATCCACCGGCCAGGGCATGCTCACAGGCATGCTGCCGCCCGAGTAATGCGCGAGCTTTCCGGTATGCCGCGTTTGCGCCAGGTCAAGGCTTCGGCCGGTTCCGGCAAAACGTATGAACTGACCCGCTGCTTTTTGCAGCGCCTTCTGGAGTGCGGCGGCGCGCACAGCGCCGTCTCGGCCTCCCCGGCCTGCGCTCTGGCTGCCGACGGCCTGCAAAGCGGCTGGGGCGACATCCTGGCCATCACCTTTACCAATGCGGCCGCAGCCGAAATGCGCGATCGCGTGATCAGGCATCTGAAAAGCGCCGCGCTCGGCAACTGCCAGGATGTTTCGGACAAGAGCCTCGTCCTGCGACCTGCTGACGCCCGCTTCTGGGTGAATGTGATTTTGCGCGATTTGAGCGCGCTGAACATCCGCACCATTGACAGCCTGCTGCATTTGATTGTGCGCGCCGCGGCCCTGGAGTTGAATCTCCATCCGGATTTTCAACCGGTTTTCGCCACGGAGGAAGCCCTGACGCCCTACCTGGACGTGCTCATGGAGCGCGCCTGGCAGGGCGATCCAGACATGCGCGATCTGCTGTGGCGAGCCTGCCGCGCTGTAGTGCTTTACGGTCAAAGCAAGGGCTTTCTGGCCGGTGAAAAATTGCTGCGCCCTCTGCGGGACCTGCTGGACGACGTGCTGCTGGGCCGCTGTGAGGATCTGGCGTCCGAGAGCATTCTTAAAGAAAAACTTCAAGAAATAGACAGGGCCGCCATACATGCCGCCCGGGCCTTGCTGGCAGTCGCCCCGGCACACAGCCTGCGCTGGAAAAAAGCGGCCCTCGCGGCGGTGGAGCAATTGGCCGCAGGCCGCCTGGAATGCTGTTCTTCAGCCTATGCATCTAAGGCAAGAGTTGAAGAACTTTTTTGTAAAAACAGCGTTCTGCCTGCAAACGCAGGCCAGGCCTATGCCATGTACGCTGCCTGCGCCGGGCGCAGGAAGAAAAGCGGAGCGCTGATCACCCAGGCCCTGCGCCTTTTGCCTTTTGTGCGCCTTGCTCAAGTACTGGTGAAGGCTTTTCTGCAAAATCAGGAACAGGAAGGCGCGTTGCCCGGCCTGCTCGCGCCGCGCCTGGCCCGGGAAATCCTGCTCGGCGAGCGCGGCGTGCCGGATGCGCTCTGCCGACTGGGCACGCGATTGCAGCATTTTCTGGTGGACGAATTCCAGGATACCAGCCGTGAGCAATGGCAAGCCTTGCGGCCTCTGGTTGAAGAAGCGCTCTCACGCGGCGGTTCGCTGACCTGGGTGGGGGATGTGAAGCAGTCCATTTATGGGTGGCGAGACGGCGATCCCGAGCTTTTTGACGCCGTTTTTGAAGATCAGGGCCTTGCTCGCCTGGCCCCCGATGGAGAGCGTTGCAGCCTGCCGTACAACTGGCGCAGTCGGCGCGTTGTGGTGGAGCACAACAACGGCTTTTTTGCGCCCCTGGCGAATTTGCGCACGGCCCGGCAAGTCTTGAGCGCCCTGCTGCCGAGCGATACTCCTGATGCCGTGGCCGTGCTGGACACCGCCGCGCAGCGCCTGGCCGGGGCCTTTCAAGGTGTCAGCCAACAGTGCCCGCCTCAGGCCCTGGAGGGCGGCCTGGTGCGGATGGAAAATTTGGTCGCCGACGATGCCGATGAGCTGCGCGAGCTTGTGCTGGATCGTCTCTGCACGCTGTTGCGCGAGGAAATCGCCCCGCGCAGGCGATGGTCCGACGTGCTTGTGCTGGTGCGCGGCAATCAGACTGCGGGCTTTGTGGCCGAACGCCTGGTGCAGGAGGGCATCCCGGTCCTCACCGAAAACAGCCTGCTGCTGGCCGGGCATCCGCTCATCGTGCAAACCGTGGCTTTGCTGACCTTTCTGGATAATCCCAATGACGATGTGGCCTTTTGGACCATGCTCACGGGCTCTGTTTTCAGGGAACATCCCGAAGCAGCCTGCCTGAGCTGGGAGGCGCTGCACGAGTGGTGCCCGGCGCGCGGGCAGGGTCCGCTGCATCTGCTTTTCCGAAAACGCTGGCCCCATGTCTGGCAGCGCCTGCTGGCGCCTTTTTACAGCCAATCCGGGCTGATGACGCCTTATGACATGACCCTGGAGTGGTTCGCGCGCCTTGATGTGGAGGCGCGTTTCCCGGAAGCCGGAACATTTTTGCGTCGCTTTATGGAGGTTCTGCAAAGTGCCGAAGAAAAGGGTCTTGCGACCCTGCCGGCCTTTCTTGAGCACTGGCGGTCCAAAAGCGACGAGGAAAAAGTGCCCATGCCGGAAAGCATGAATGCCGTGCGCGTCATGACCATACATAAATCCAAGGGCCTGGAGTCGCCGGTGGTGATTATGCCCTGGACCAGCCTCGGCATCCGGGCTGCCGGCGCGCCGGTCGTCACGGAAGTGGAGGGCCTGCGCATGGCTATGCTCAACCAGAAGGCGCTCGGCCTGCCCTATTTTTCCGAACTGGCCCGGCAGGCCTGCGAAAATCTGCATCTGCTCTATGTGGCTTTTACCCGCGCCAGGGATGAACTGTACGCCTTTCGCACCCAGACGCCCGGGCTTCAGAAACTGGGCTCGCTTTGTGCCGGGCTGGATATTCTGTGGCAGGAGGCAGGTTTGCATTTGCCGTACAGTCTGGGAAGCTCGACAGAAGCGGGAAGCCGCGAGGCCGGAGACGCCCCGCCCTGCCCGGAGCCGCCCGCGCCGGAAAGTACGCCCGACCCGGCTTATGCCGGGGAGTGGCGGCCCATGCAATGGCTGCCGCGCCTGAAAATCTTTCGCAACCCCCTGGGCGGATTTACCTTCAAAGCCGAGGATCGCGGCAGTCTGTTGCATTTCTGCCTGGAGCGCTTGCGGCTCACCGGCAAGCCGGAGGAGGATGCCCGGGCCGCGCTGCACTTCGGCTTGCGTCATTTTCCGCTGCCCGTGCCGGAGGAGCCGGCCTTGCGGGCCGAGTTGAGCGCCACCCTGGCATGGTTTGCGGCCCAGCCCGAGGCCCGGCGCTGGCTTGAGCGCGGCTGGCCCGAGCAATCCATAATGGACGAGCGAGGCCGCGTGCTGCGCATGGATCTGCTGGTGCGCGAGCCTTGGGGGACGTTGGTTGTGGATTACAAAAGCGGTCGGCCCGAGTTGGATCATATTGCCCAGATCCGCCGCTACCTCGCCTGCCTGGAGGACAGCGGCGAGGCAAAGCCCGACCGGGCGCGGGGGCTGCTGGTGTATCTTGATTTGCGCCGCTTTCAATTGGTTGATTCCGCCCAGGCCTCGGAATTGTGCGAAAACTACAGAGATCTGCCTCTGCCGACCTTCAGCCCGAAAAATATATGACACGACGCGCGCCTTTTCTGATTTTTCCCTGGCAGCGCCCTTTTCTGCCGGATCTCAAGGCGGTTCTTGAGGAGCAAAGCCACGGACGCCCCGGCTCAGCCCTGCTGATCGTGCCGCACAATCGTCCCTGGCGCTATCTTCTGCAACTCTATGCCCAGGACGGCGGCCGCCGCCTTTTGCCCAAGGTGATCACCCTCTCCGGGATGATCGGCATCTGGCGGGCGCATATGAGCACGGTTCCGCTGCATACGGCCAATATGCTGGATCGCGCGGCCCTGCTCCATGAGTGCGTGCTGGCCCTCGCCCGTGAGGATGCGGCGCTTTCCGCCCGCTTTGCGCGCATGGACATGGCGCTTTTCCTGCCTTGGGGCTTGCGATTGGCCGCGCTGTTGGAAGAAATGCTCGGGCAGAGGGTCGAAGCCGCGGATCTGCTCCATGTGGAAAGCGAAGTGGCTGCCCCGGCTGCCGCGCTTCTGGGCGCGCTGGGCCGGATCAGCCGCGCCTATCTGGCGGCGCTGGCCCAACGCAACTGGACAACCCCGGGCCTGGATTATTATGAAGTCTGCCGCGAGGCGGCCGCTATCCCGCCGCTGCTTCTGCCCGGCCCGGACAGGCCTGTGCTCGTCGCGGGTTTTTCCGTGCTGACTCGCGCGGAAGATATTCTTCTGCGCAGCTTGTGGGAGTCCGGGGCGCGGATCTGCCTGCACAGCGATTTTAATCTGGCCCTGGGCAAAGCCGGGCATTGGGCCTGCGCCGAGCATGCGGCCTGGATGCGCCGCTGGAAGGCCGGAGCTGTTCCTGCGCTTGAGCCTCGCCCCGAAGAGCTGGAGCACAGGCCGCGCCTCTTCTTTTTTGCCGGCTACGACTGCCACTCCCAACTTGAAGCTCTGCGCGAAACCCTCAGGGAAAGCGGGAATCCGGCGTCGTCTTCGCCCTCCACGGCGGTTGTCCTCACGGACAGCGCCCTGCTGATGCCGGTGCTGCATCATCTGCCGGACAAGGACGTCAACGTGTCTATGGGCTATCCCCTGGAGCGATCGCCGCTGAATCGTCTTCTGGATGCCCTGCTGCATCTGCAGGCCGGACGGCGCGAAGACGACCGCTATTACTGGCGCGATCTCTTGCAATGCCTGCGCCACCCGTACTTGAACATGCTGCGGGTGGATAACGGGGACGGCGAACAGTTTTTTTTGCGCGAGGCCCTGCATCGTCTGGAAAGCCTGATCCGCAGCGGCAGCCGTTTTGTGGATCTGGAGGCACTGTCTGCGGAATGTCGCTCCGCCCTGCCCCCTGCCCTGGCAAGCCTGCTTGCGGAAACGCTGGAAGTTATGGTGAATGCCACGGCAGCCGCTTCCACCACGGCTGAAATGGCCGAAAGCCTGCGCGGCATTTGCGATTTGCTGCTGGCGCGCGGCGGCGACATGTGGCGGCATTTCCCCCTGGATGCCGAGGCCATCTATCGCCTTGTGCAACATGCCGCGCCCATTCTGCGCGAAACCTGCCTTGCGCGCACGCCCTTTCCCAAAGCAGTGCTGCACAACCTTACCCGGCAGGTGCTTGCGCAGGAGCGCGTCCCCTTTGAGGCTGAGCCGCTTACCGGTCTGCAGGTGATCGGCATGCTGGAAACCCGCCTCCTGCATTTTGAACGCGTGTTCATCGTGGACGCAACGGATGACAAATTGCCGGGCAATCCGGCTCAGGATCCGCTCCTGCCCGACTCGCTGCGGCAGGTTCTGGGACTGCCTGACGCGCGGCGGCGCGAACGCACGGCCGCATACACGCTCTACCGCCTTTGCGCCGGAGCCCGGGAACTGCATTTTTTCTGGCAGGAAGGCATCAGCCGATCCACGCTTTTTGACGGGAAGAAAAGCCGCAGCCGTTTTGTGGAGCAACTGCTCTGGGAGGAGGAGCAGCGCCGGGGCGCGCTGCTTGTCCCCGGGCGCGATCCCTTGCGCGCCGCGCATTGCACGGTTCGCGCCACGCAGTCCGTGCCCAAAAAACTGCGCCGGAACGCGGGTCTCGACACTGCTCTGGAAAAACTGTTGCGCGCGCCCCTTTCCGCCACGCGCCTGGATGTTTACCTGCAATGCCCGCTGCGTTTTGCCTGGCAACATTTATGCGGGCTGGCTCCAGTGCAGGAAATCAACGAAGGCGACGATCCGGTCGCGGTGGGCATCTGCATTCACCAGACGCTGCGCGCCCTTTTCGAGCCCTATCTGCATAAAGAGGTGCGCCGGGGCGACATTTCGCCGCAAACCGGGCGCGCCTGCTTTTATGAAGCCCTGGAGGCGGCGGATCTGCGGCGTGTTCTGCCGCCGGACAGTTGTCTGATGCTGGAGGCCGCCGTGCCCCTGAGGCTGGAGCGTTTTCTGGACCGGCAGCCGGAATGCGCCACGATTTTGGCGCTGGAGCAGAAAGTGCTTGCAAATCTGCATCTGGCAGGCCGCAACTACACCTTTACCGGGACCTTGGACCGCCTGGACCGGCGCGACGGCCTTTTATATGTGCTGGATTATAAAACAGGGCGGATCGCGCGGCATGACGGCAGTTTGTGGACGGACAGAGGCTTTTTCCAACGCGTGCAAGCCGTGTTGGCTCTGGAACCGGGGCAAAGTGCGGCCTGTGCGGAGCAGCTTGACAGCGTGTTCACGGAACTGCGCGAACGGTTGCCCAGCCTGCAATTGCCCTGCTACATTTCCATGATCCGCGCCAAAGGCCTGGGTTCCCCCGGCGATGCCGCGCTGGTGGAATTGAGGGACGACGGGGCGGAAGTGCCTTTATTCGGCGGACTTGCGGAAGACGAGCTTGCGGCGGCCCTGGAATATTGCGATCTGGCGCTCGCCTTGACCCTGCGTCACCTGGAAACTGCCCCGGAGTTTGCATCACAGCCGAAACGGCACTGCGCGTGGTGCCCCTATGCCACGTTATGCAAAGCCTGAGTCCGGAACCGGAAAAAAGTCTTTGCCGCGCGTGTCGTCTGCCTGTTGCCGGCTTTGCCTGGTACGATGAACTGATTTTTCTTCTTCATGTTACACTGGAGGGATTCACCTTTGAGATGATTTTTCTAAAAAATTCGTTTTGAATTTAGAGCGGTTTGCTAATGAAATTAGAGCGGTTTGCTGTTGAAAACGGCAACCGCTCCAGATGGTTGCAATATCATTTTCATTGAAGGCGTGAATGCCTCCCCCGGGGCATATTGTTGCGTCTCGCGTATTTTCAGTCTATGCTGATTGCGCTATGGATATGGGGGCCTGATGCCCGGCCGGGAGGCCGGACGGCGACCCCACACTCGTCACGACGGAGGTCTTGCAATGCCTTTCCCTCCTTTGCAAATAGGCGATCTCACGGCTAAAGTCCCTATCATTCAAGGGGGCATGGGCGTGGGCATCTCTCTTTCCGGTCTGGCGTCCGCTGTTGCCAATCAGGGCGGCATCGGCGTCATTGCCGGAGCCATGATCGGCATGAAAGAGCCGGATGTGGCCAAAAATCCCCTGGAAGCCAATCTGCGCGCCCTGCGCAATGAAATTCTCAAAGCCCGCCAGCTTTCCAGCGGCATTATCGGCGTGAACATCATGGTTGCCTTGACCACCTTCAGCCAGATGGTGCGCACGTCCATTGAAAACAAGGCCGACATCATCTTTTCCGGCGCTGGCCTGCCCTTGGAGATGCCGCGCCATCTGCTGCAACTTTGCGAAGAGAGAAAACAGGAATTTAAAACCAAGCTGGTGCCTATCGTCTCTTCGGCCAGAGCAGCTTCGATCATTGCCAAAAAATGGCTCTCACGCTTCAATTATCTCCCGGACGCCTTTGTTGTCGAAGGCCCCAAGGCGGGCGGGCATCTGGGCTTCAAGGCCGAAGAACTGCAAGACCCGGCTCTCGCGCTGGAAAATCTTGTCCCGCAGGTTGTGGAAGCCGTGAAGCCCTTTGAGGACCGTGTTGGCCGCGCCGTGCCGATCATTGCCGCGGGCGGCGTATATACCGGCGCGGACATCAAGCGCTTTCTGGATCTGGGCGCCGCGGGCGTTCAGATGGGCACGCGTTTTGTGGCCACCCATGAGTGCGACGCGGACGTTCGTTTCAAGCAGAGCTACCTCGCTGCCCGACCGGAAGATGTCACCATCATCAAAAGCCCCGTGGGCATGCCCGGTCGCGCATTGGGCAACGAATTCATCAACGCGGCGCGCGAAGGCCTTAAAAAGCCCTTTAAATGCATTTTCCACTGCGTAAGCACCTGCCAGCAAGAAAAGACTCCGTACTGCATTGCTCAGGCTTTGATCAACGCCATGAAAGGGAATCTGGAACGCGGTTTTGCCTTTTGCGGGGCCAATGTTTTTCGCGTGAACAAAATTATTTCCGTCAAGGAACTTATGGAATCCCTGCAAAAGGAATTTGACGAAGCCATGAACTCCATAAGCAAGGGTATGCAAAACATGCAGAATAGGCTGGGCTACGCCAATAAGACGTAAACGGAAGCAGGCTCTGCAATCGGGATTGGCAAAAAGGCATGGCCCGCGCATGAACGTAAAATTTCATGGCGGGCCATGCTTTTTTTTAGAGCAGATTACCTTTGACTTTTTATGAAAGTCAAAGGTGGCATTCAGGCGAAAAACGCGGTTTTCGCCTGAATGCACGCCGCGTTGCGGCGGCTGCCGCTTTCGCGTCAGCAGAGCATTTTCAAAGAGAAAATGCTCTAA
>NZ_JAAKEH010000055.1:0-16185 GCF_011039095.1 Desulfovibrio sp. ZJ200
TTTTTATCAAGAAGGGCTTGCAATTCCCGAATCTCCTCGCATGAGAAACAACTTGGGCGATGGCCATTGGGTTTGGCTGATAATCGTTGGTTTTCACGGTAAGCTCTGACCCAATTGCAGATGCTAGCCGGGGTATAACCTAAAATATCTGCCAATTGCCTGGCTGTTGCTTTTCCATCAAGATACGCATGAACAGCCTTGGTTCGGATTTCTTCAGATGCAAATTTCATCTCTGCAATCTAAACGATTTTTAAATAAAATAAAAGTCAAATTGCTCTAGCCGGGGTATAACCTAAAATATCTGCCAATTGCCTGGCTGTTGCTTTTCCATCAAGATACGCATGAACAGCCTTGGTTCGGATTTCGTCAGATGCAAATTTCATCTCTGCAATCTAAACGATTTTTAAATAAAATAAAAGTCAAATTGCTCTAGAGCAGATTACCTTTGACTTTTTATGAAAGTCAAAGGTGGCATTCAGGCGAAAAACGCGGTTTTCGCCTGAATGTACGCCGCGTTGCGGCGGCTGCCGCTTTCGCGTCAGCAGAGCATTTTCAAAGTGAAAATGCTCTATCACGCGCCCACCTTGCCGGATGACGTGACGGCCTGGGCGGAAAACCAGTGGTCGGAAGCGGGCGGGAGCGGCACGCCGCCCGGCATTGTGAACGGCAGGCTCTCGGAAGCAGGGCTGTACAAACTTCTCTCGCAGATGCGCGTGGGCAATCCCAACTGGTTCGCGCAAATCGCCTCCGCAACGGATGCCGGACTCTTGCGGGAGCTTGTCATCATGCAGGCGTTTCAACTGGAACTGACGCGCAAGAACACAGACTTGCTGGACAGGCTGACCGTCATTGCTTCGCTGGATTACCTCACGCGCATGGAAGGCACGACGGGCAGGGAAATGGATGACCTCTACACGCGCATGGTCGGCGCGCAACAGTAGGGGGCGGCTATGCGACTGCTACAACGAAAAAAGGTCGGCATGAGTGCCGGTGCGATAAAAAACGCAATCGTTCCCGCTTACTTTATACACAAGAAGCCAATCCGGTTCTATATGCAACTCCCGGTATGGTTTCCACTCACCTTTGAGGGCATGATCACGACAACGCTCGGGCAGTTGTTCCTCATTAAGTAAAAGCATAAGTATCGTTTTCAGCTTTTGCATATCGTAGCCGCGATGTTCCACCTTTCTCACATCACGGCGAAATTGAGCGGTAAAAGTGGAATTACGCACTTATATTCCCAACTGCCTGAAAAGGTCTTCTGCATCCTTGGCGTGAAATATTTCCTCTCCCCGTTCCGCTTTCTCTATGGTTTCACGGGTCAGTGCATTGGGGATTTCCTCACTGAAAGGAAGGCGCTTTTCTCGAGCAATTCTCGTCAACGTCATACGCAATGCATCAGAAACAGTAAGCCCCCAATCCGCAAGGACGGCACTGGCTTCATCCCTGATGGCAGGATCAATTCTGGCACGAACAACGGCGTTGGCAGACATATTTTTTCTCCTTTTGAAAAATGTAGCCCAAATGTGCGCATTGTCAAGTATCACACAGCGTTGAATCGGAGGGAATGTCATGGCCTCATCTGACCTTCCCGCGACTTCGGAAGTTTTGCTCCAGACCGATGCCAGCAAGCATATTCTGGACATCTTTCTCGGCCAGGGCTGGGATACCTGGGGCGCGAGCCTTGGCGGCAGTCAGGCTTCCGAGTTGATGCTTGAAATGTTCAGCGCCTTCAATCTGGTGGCTCTCGCTGTGGTGTCGGCCCTGTTCATCTGGATTCTGGCCGTTGCCGTGGCCGGGACGGCGCATGAAGGAACACCCTTCGGCAAGCGGTACAGTTCCCTGTGGATGCCCTTGCGTTTTGTGGGCGCAACGGGCGCTCGGGCTCCCATCTTCAAAGGGCTGTCCTTCTTTCAGGTGGCGATTCTGGCCTGCATCGGTTTCAGCATCAACCTCGGCAACTACGTCTGGGAGCTAGGTACGGACTATTCTGTGGAGCATGGCGGTCAGCTCACCGTGCAGGCTCCGGATCAGAACGTCACCCACTACACGGCCATCAGCAATGGCGCGTTGGAATCGCTGACGCTGCAATACTATCTGAGCGAACGGCGCGGCCTGAACATTCTGCCGGGCGGGGAATGGACATACAGCGGCAACTGGTTCCGCTCCGGGGGCGAATACAGGTTCCTTTTCAACGGCAATGCGGGAAGCATCACGGTTTCCTGCGTGGATGAAGGCGACGCCCTGTGCCGGGGCAAGGTCAACGCCGTAAGCGCGGCGGTTTCCGCGCTTTCGCCGCTGGCGCAGCAGCTTGCCGATCCCGACACGCCCGCATCCTCCATTGATCCCCGTGCCCTCTACGATGCGACCACTACGGTCAACCAGACCATTCTGGCCGATGTGCAGAACTACGCGCAACAGAGTCAGCTTCAGGGCAATCTCAACGAGTTCAGGGAAAATGCCGCGCAATACGGCTGGTTCGCGGCAGGCTCATCCTAGTGTCTAATTGCAAAAATTCCGAGCGTTATTTCTAAGTTGGCATCCCTTGATTTCTCTTTTCCTCCAGACAAATGGTTGCGCGTTTTGATTATATGACTCAACAAAAGCCGCTATATGCTCACTAAGGGCCTACGTAGTAGAAAAACTCGCTCCGCGCAACGATTGACGGGTCAGTATGCCAAACCAAATTTCAACCATATTCAGCCAGCTTGCATAGGTTGGCGTATAATGAAAAAATACATTGGGGTGGCTTTTGAGCCATGCTTCATGCCGCTTATGGATAGCGTGGTTGTCCGCAATAATGTGAAATTCTTCGGATTCAGGAAGTTCAGCCAAAAGTTCTTCTAAAAATTTCCTGAATCCTTTTTTTGTCTTCTGATTGCTTTCTGTTGATTTTGCATGAATTATTCCGCTTGACACTTCCAAAGCCGCAAATAAATTCAATGTCCCATTACGTTTATATGTATCCTCAAAACCATGAACAAGTTTATTATCTGATGTTACCGCATAGCCTGTCCGGCGTTGCAGCGCCTGGATATTGGGCTTTTCATCAACACAGATGACGAAAGCATTCTCTGGAGGAGCCAAGTAAAGTCCAACGACATCAGCCGCTTTTGTCGTAAACTCCGGGTCTGTACTTATACACCAGCTGCGTTTACGCGCTAAACTTATTCGTTGTTCTCTGAGGAAACGCCATACAGCATGCTTTGACACTTGCAATTTTTGAGCAAGCAAAGTTCCTGTCCATTGCCCATACCCATTTGGAGGAGCTGATTCCAAAGTCCTTAATACTTCTTCGCGGAAATTTTTGTTGTAAACTGGAGGTCGTCCCTTGCGATGAAGATCTGCAAGCCCTTTACTACCTGACTCGATAAAACGGTTTCTCCAGCGAGTTACCATTGTCAGGCTGACGTTAAGTTTTTTTGCAATATGCGATAACGGCATCTTCTGAAGGCAGCAAAGAATAATTTTTGCGCGCAGAACCTCAGAAAAGGACGCGGTACGACTACTCGCAATATCGCTTAAAATACGTGCATCTTCGCTTGAACAAGTGACTATCCGTGCTATCCGCGCCATAACTGCCCCCATTTTTGGGGGCATGATATATTAATATCTTTATTGTCCCACTCAGGGAGGGGTACCCCCCCCCACCTTTAGGTGGCGGCTTTAGCATTTCTTTTGTAGGCTGTGGGCATGAGCAACTATCGCAGAGGTTCCCACAGTGTTTTTTCAATTCACCTGCACCTGATCTGGATAACCAAGTACCGGAAAAAAGATTTTGTCTGGCGACATCGCCCAAAGCTCCCGGTCGCTGATACGCGACATCTGCGAGAAGCACCAGGTAGAAATACTGAAAGGGCATATAGCTTCTGACCATATCCATCTTTTCGTTTCGATTCCGCCAAACCTTGCTGTGAGCAAGCTGATGCAACAACTGAAAGGCCGGACCGCCCATGCCATGATAAACGAATTTCCATTGTTGCGCCGGCAGTATTGGGGACGCCATATGTGGGCGCGCGGCTATTTTTGTTGCAGCAGCGGCAATGTGACCGATGAGGTTATCAAACAATACATTGCGCAACAGGAAGATGCTGATGACACCTTCCGGATTGAGGGTGAATGACTTTAGCCTGCTTCAGCAGGAGCTATACCGGCTTTAGCCGGAACGCGACTTTAGTCGCCAAGGTGAATCCACCGGCTTTAGCCGGTGGAGTGTCCAATCCTGCCGGTCACTCTGTTGCTATCTTCTGAATATGTTACACCATCTGTTCCTCTCGACCAGCCGCTCATAGTCGGCGCCCTGTGCGCAGACACCCAGCGCGGTCAGCACTTCCCCTGCGCTCCGTTCCCAGCCCCGGGTATCCCAGGGCACAGCGTGTCCGGCGGCATCCGCGTCAGGTACGAAGACGGTGGAATCCTCCCGGGCCAGCTGCTGCGCCAAATCGTCGCTATCCGTAAACTGATGGATATTCCCTCCATGCGCGAGCAATGGTTGCAATTCGTCATACAGGGCATTACGGCGTACATAGACGACCTTGCCGCGTGCGAGCGCATGCAGGACGGGGAAGCCAAATCCCTCATAGATGCTGGGAAATATGACGCACTGCGCCTGGTCATAAAGTGCGAAAAATTCCGCATCGGGCAGCTCACCGCTGGTGATACAGGTGACGTTTGGCCAGGGGCAGTCTCCTGTATAGCCAATGGCAACAAAGGAACGGTCGGGGAAGTGGGGAGCCAGCGCGTCCACCGTGGGGGCAACGAATTTGTGTTTGAAATGATTTCCCACCACAAGAATATGTCTGCCCGGTGCATGGCTGGGGCGTCCGTAGTCCGCCATATCCAGTGAATGATGCGTCACGGCGCGCAGGCATCTGGCATCAAAATGGAAGCGTTCCTCCAGGCGCCTGAGCGTGAAGCGGGATTGAGTGAAAACACAGTCGGCGAATGTGGCCACAAAAGCCCAGAGGTCATCCAGCCCGGGCACCTGGGCGGCGATATATTGGCAATCATACCCGATGGCATCAAGCATGAAGAAGGCAACAATGGGCGCGCTCCGGAAAAGGGGTGGCAGTTCTTCCGGGCGCCAGGGCTGCCCCATACGGATGATGGCAAAGGGCTGCTCCTGGATTGCGCCCGGCTCCAACCGGCTCAGGCCCGCAATGGAGGCGAGCCCGTGCGCGTCCCAGACGGCACGGGACGCGATGACGGCGAGGTCAATGTCATTGCACACCGCCGCGGCACCGCGCAACAAGGCAATGCCTGCCTCATTGGTTCCATCGTGCCCGGTGGAAAAATAGGAAAAATCAAAGGCCACAAGTCGCCTGCCCGGCGCAAGCAGCCGACAGACCTGGCGCTCGGCGATACGGCGCGCCGATCCAAGAAATTCCTGCAGCATCTTCCCGGCTTCCGGAAAACGCTTGTCCAGAAGTCCCTCATCCGCCCGGCTGGGAGACGGAGGGGCCGACGAGACGAAGATGTGGTTCAACATGATGGAACGGAAGCCGAAAGCGTTGGCGCGCAGGGCAAGGTCGTCCACTGCGGCTGGCCATGTGGCGTAGGCTTCGTCCAGCAGGCCGATTTCCTTCAGGAAGGCCGTTTTGAGCAGGACGCAGGCAGGGAAGAGGCGCGGAACATACGTGTGCCGCGGGAGGAGGCGCCGCAGGGCCGCCCGGGTGGCGCCCGACGCCGCCAACGGCAGAGGCAGGCCCGTCACCACGCCGCTCTGGTCGCGAGGGGACGCAAACATCACCATGGGATCTGCATCCGTGCTGCAGGAAAAGGCCACCATTTCCGCCAAGGACTGCACCGTGGGGGCGCAGTCGCGACCGATGATGATAATGTCCTCATCCTGACGGAGTGCCTGATGCAAAGCGGCGTTGACCGCCAGTACCTCGCGCGCGCGATCTTGCAGCCATGGTGGCGACATAGGATCTGCCTGGCCAAGGGGCCGGTGTGGGTTCCAGCACAGCACTGTCCACGGCACCGTGCGGAGGAGCGCGGTAACGGCCTCGGCGTGCGGCTCAAGATAAAGGACAATCACTTGCTCTCCCCGCCTTCCCGTCCGGCGTGTAGCCCATGGGGCGCGCTCCATGCTGTGACCGAGCCCTCATTCGGACGGATGATTCTGTAAGTATCCTCCTGCCGGGAAAAGTGGATACTGTAAAAGGGGTCTACAGCAAGAGCCACCCACCGATCACGCATATAGCTATTCTCTTTATGCGCACGGAGCTGCTTTTCTGGGGTGTCTTCAACGGCGCTGCGCGAGGTGAATTCATGATGGCGTAGGATTGCATACGGAGTATAGACGTTGCGATATCCTGCTTCATACAGCCAGCAGCAGAAATCAATATCATTGAAGGTGACGGCCAGCCGCTCCTCAAGCCCGCCCGATTCAAGAAATTTGTGCTTTTCCACCATCAGGCACACGCTGGTGACGACACAGACCCAGTGCGCGGCCTGCGTACGCGCGAAATATTCTTCGCTATCGTCTGGCCTGCCTTTGAAAGCCTCGCGGACGATGTGCGCGGTACCCAGCATGACGACGCCCGCATGCTGGATGCTGCCGTCCGGATAAAGGAGCTTGGGGGCCACTGCGCCGATGCGAGGCTGGAGCGCATAGCCGGCAAGGATTTCTACCCAGTCGGGTGTGATGACTTTTGCATCGTTGTTCAAAAAGACGAGCAGTTCGCCGCGGGTTCGCTCTGCAGCCATGTTGTTGATTTTCGAAAAGTTGAATGGCCAGTCCCAGTGAATGACGCTGACCTGCGGATGACCGTCATACGCGTTGCAAAGCACCCACGCGTCCTCTTTCGTGCTGCCGTTGTCAACAAGGATGAGGTCAAGGGCCCGGTAGAGGGAACGGTGCAGCACGCTTTCAAGGCAGCGGTCGGTCACGGGGGCGTGATCGCGCGCAAGCACTATGCAGGGCACCCGCGGCGAAGGGCACAGCGCAGGCCCAGATCGTGGCCCTGCGCGCCTTCACCGGGCCGCAGGTCGCCTAGCTGGCGCAAAAGCTCGCTCCGGTATACCATGAGATGGCAAAGGTAATTTGGCGCCAGCAGCAACTCTTCATTCCATTGCCCCTTGAAATACGGAGCATAGCGGTTTCCCTGCTCGTCAAGATGATCCATATCCGTATAGGAGAGCACTAACAATATAATGTAAATGCTCTCATTTTTACCTGTCGTTTTTTTCAAAGTAAGGAAAAAAACTTCAGTTCCCAGCCGCCCGGGTCTCCGCTCCAACGGTTGCCTGGCTCCTTAGCAATGCAGGTCAGGGAGGCGTTGGCAGCGAAAAAAACAGCCTTGTTCAGTTCCGCCGGTACATGACAGACATGCCGCAAAAGCCGGTCAATGGGGCCTGCGTGGGTCACCGCAAGCAGTGAGGCGTCCTTCGCGAGAGCCGTGTCCGCTTCCATAAACCAGTCGAGGACGCGGGCATGTAGTTGGCTTACGGATTCCCCGCCCGGATACGGAGTTGAGAAAGAACGGATCCGGAAAAAATCCGGATACATTTTTTCAGCCTCCGCCCAGGTGAGATTTCCGCATTCGCCGGAATCATGTTCGCCAAGACGCGGATCTGTTTCAAATGTTGCGCCGGGCAAGACGATCTCCGCCGTCTGTCGGGCCCTGGCCCAGTGCGACACCATGAGCGCGTCAAACCGCAGGCCGTATTCCTTGATGAGGCGACCCGCTCTGACGGCTTGCTGCCGTCCCTTTTCCGTCAGGGCGTGCGCGGGCGTGCCGTTCACCAGTCCGAGAACATTGGCTTCAGCCTCTCCATGGCGAAGAAGATAGATTTTTTTCATAAGGAATGACTCAATCGATAGTGATTGTTTGGTTCAGTCACAGGCTATGAGGGTAAATATTCAAATATTTCATGGAGTGCTTCTATGCTTCTTGTCTGTTGTGGAAGTTGTTTGCATATTTCTATCTTCTTTTTTCCCGATGCGAGAATCAGGAGCTTGCCGACCCCGGCTGCCGCTGCCGCTTCCATATCATGGGCACTATCGCCGACCATTATGGAGGCGGTAAGGTCGATCCTGTGTTCTTGGGCAGCCTGAAGCAACATCCCCGGTGCTGGTTTGCGGCAGGTGCATGCCCGTTTGAGGGCGCCTTTTCCGTGTACCGGGTGATGCGGACAGAAATATACTGTGTCTATGTGCGCCCCCCTTGTGCGAAACTGCTCCTGCATCCAGTCCATAAGTGTTTTAAATTCTTCGTATCCGTAGTAGCCGCGGGCGATGCCCGCCTGGTTGGTCACGATGATGACCGGCATGCCACAGGCGTTAGCTGCGGCGACAACGGCGAAAATGCCTGGCAGGAAGCGAATCTGATCCGGGCGGTGGGCGTAGCCCACATCCTCATTGACAATGCCGTCCCGATCCAGAAATAGTGCGCCCCGGCCGCCTTTAGCGTTCACGTTCACGCTGAATTTCCCCGTAGACGGTACACAATTGTTCCGCCGCACGCTGCCAGGTGTAGCGGGCCCGAATAAACTCACGGAGGCGCTCCCCATCCTGGGCGCGGCGCAGCCCTTCGAGAACGGCGGCGCGGATGCTGTCCTCGCTATCCGGGTTCAGATAAACGGCGAAATTTCTGAAATATTCATGCGTGCAACCCTCTGTGGTCAGCGCAACACGCGTGCCGCAGGCGGCTGCCTCCAGCGCGGCGAGCCCCGGAGTCTCAAGTGTTGAGGCAAGCACCAGCAAATCGGCGGCCGCGTATGCCGACCTTTGCAGCTCTGAGGCATGCTCCAGCAGTCCGATGAAACGGACGCTCGTATCCGCTGCTGCTCTGCAGTGTGCCGCATAGTCCTGTTCCCGATCCTGGCCCGCGATAACCAAGGTAATACCAGTCCCTTTGAGAGCATTGATGAGGTTGAGCTGATTTTTCCGCACCTCCACATTGCCCATGCAGAGGATGAATGGGGTATCAATGCCGAAGGCACTCCTGAATATCTGCGGGGCGACCGGTTCGAAAAAGATGTCGTCCACCCCATTTACTATGGGCGAGAAACGGTTCGCCGGGATGCCGAACAGTTCCGCCAGCTGATTGCACTCCGCCTGCGAGTTGGGGAGAATGCGTGTGGGCATGTGCAACAGCGTTCGGTATTCTTCCAAAGGATATTTTTCTTTATGGTCGATCCACACGATAGGCGAAATAACCAGGGGGAGTTTTCTCGCCGAAACAACATGGTGGCAGAACCGCCAGGAACCTGTCTGTAAAGAAAAATGGTGGACGATATCGGCGGTATCAAATTGCGGCCCAGGATTCCACATATCGTATCTGAGTGTTGTTACTCCCAACCGTTCCAGATACTCCATGTATTTCAAAAGCTGGACTTCCCCGCCCCCGCGGCAGTCAAAAGCAGCGGGCCACGTATTGAACAGGACAGTGAGCTTTTTCATCGCGCCAACTCCAGTGCCGGGGCATGGTCGCCCCCGCTGGCGGCGGCCAGCATGTACTGGCTGCGGGCATAGTCTTCGGGGATGCCAATATCAATAAAGTCAGCCTGCTGGATACTGGCAGCCAGCTTGCCCTGCTCGGCCATATATGGAAGTGCGTCCTTCTCCAGGGAAAAGGCGTCCGGCATATTCCGGAACTCCTGAAGCGTTTCACTGGGCCGGAAAAGGTAACACCCGGCATTGATGAGGCCGGAACCTTGCCGCTTTTCCTCAAAGCCTTTTACGCGGCTCTGCGCGTCAAGAGTTACCGAGCCGTATCGGGAGGCATCTTCAACGGACAGCAGCGCCATCAGCATGGCGCTGCCACCCAGGGCCGCCGCATCGCGTTGCAGGATAGCCAGTGAGCCACAGAACCATGTGTCGCCGTTGAGCAGAAGCGCCTCGGCATCTTCCGCAAAAACGCCACTCCGCAGCGCATACGCCAATGCTCCCCCCGTACCCAGCGGGGAGTCTTCGTACACGTATTCGATGGTGGTGCCGCCCCAGGAGGAGCCGAAGTGCCGCCGGATGACATCCCCTTTGTAGCCGGTGGAGAGGATGAAGCGGTGTATTCCCTGCTTGTGCCAATAGAGCAGTATGTGCTCCAGAAAAGGTCGCCCTGCCACCGAGGCCATGGGCTTAGGCACATCCGGAACCACCTGGCGCAGGCGCGTCCCCAGACCTCCGCACAAAATGAGTGCGGTATTCACAGGCGAGGGCATGAAAGGCATGGGCATGGCATCACGTTCTATAATATATAATCCGGCTTCCTTCGTCTTCGAACTTGAAGGGCACGCGAATAAGTCCAGATAGCGCACGGACAACATCATGCTGTCGTGCAGGCTCCACAAAGAAAATGATGAAGCCGCCTCCGCCGGCGCCCAGAAGCTTTCCCCCGATAGCGCCATGCTGGCGCGCCACCTCATAGATGGCATCCACTTCAGTAGTGCTGACCTCTTGCGCAAGGCCGCGCTTCAATATCCAGGTGTTATGGAGCAATTCCCCAAAGGCACGGATATCCCTGTCCGAGACGAGGATTTCTGTCGCCTGATCGACCATGGCGCGCATGGTTGCAAGCTGGGCTTTGTTCTCCTCCATCTTTTCCAGCTGCGCCTTTGCCACGGTGCTCGAGAATCTGCTGAAACCCGTAAAGAAAAGCAGCAGGTGGGAGTTCAGCAGTTTTTTTCTGGATTCGGAGAGCGGAAGCGGATCAACAGAGAAACTTCCGTTTTTATGGAAATTGATGACGTTCAATCCACCGAAGGATGTGGCAACCTGATCCTGGGAGCCGACATTTTCTTTGAGGATGTTTTGTTCCAGATGAATGGCCTTCTTGGCCAGCCATTCATTGCTGACATGGCGCCCGCGCAGGCCTTCCATGGCCTGAAGCAGTCCCACCACGAAGGCGGAGGAGGAGCCTAGCCCCGACCGGGCCGGCAGATCGGCGTCGCAGTGGATCTCCACTCCCTGCTCATAGCCGTTTTCATAAGAGAGGAGTATCTCCTTGATGGCCGGATGGCGTATCTCGTCTATTTCTCTGGCGCTTTCAATTTTTGAATATGTCACATGGTATTTGTGATCAAAAAAAGGTGGAAGCCAGCGACAGGTGACATAGGAATATTTGTCGAAGGTGGTGGAAAGTACAGCCCCCCCATGTTGGGCCACATAGGTCGGATAGTCGGTTCCCCCGCCGAAAAATGACATACGAAAAGGTGTACGGGTTATTATCATGGCTGTGGGTTCGCCTTTATGGCTGGATCTTCAACATTATTTTGCTCAGTACCCGCAACGCCATACGCCGCCCTGTAGGCGGCCACGATTTCACTGCATGAACCTATTGCCTGGATACGCTTATTTTCCACCCACGCCGCCCGGTCACACAGTTTGGCGACGCTTTCCAGCCCGTGGGAAACCATGATAATGGTCACCTTTTTATTATTCCTGAATTCCTCGAATTTTTTTTCGCATTTTTGCGTAAAGGCCAGGTCGCCCACAGCCAGCACCTCGTCCACCAGCAGGATCTCCGGCTTGAGGATGGAGACCACCGAAAAGCCCAGCTTGGCGTACATGCCGGAAGAATAGGTGCGCACGGGCTGGTCGATGAAGTCGTCAAGTTCCGAGAATGCGATAATTTCTTCCGCGTGCTCCCTCACTTCCTGTTTGGTCAGGCCCAGCAGCACGCCGTTGAGCAGGATATTCTCCCTGCCGGTCAGCTCCGGATGAAAGCCCGCGCCCAGCTCCAGCAGAGGCGAGACCCGCCCGTTGACGCGTACTTCGCCGCGTTCCGGCGCGAGCACCCCGGCGATAAGCCCCAGCGTGGTGGACTTGCCAGCCCCGTTGCGGCCGATAAAGCCAAAGCACTCGCCCTTTTTGATTTCAAAGCTCACGTCTTCCAGCACGCTACGGCGGCGGAACAGCTCCCGCGCGGTGCTCGGGAGGTGGAAGAGCACGTTTTTGATCCCCCCCGTCATGTGGTAGTAGGAGGGATAGCTCTTGTACACATGGCGGAAGGCCACGGCGACGGGATCCGTCATATGATCTCCGCAAAGCGGCGCTGCAGCGCGTGGAAGGTGAGGCCGCCGAGCAGCAGGAAGACGGCGGCGTAGAGGCAGGCCGGCACCAGCCACGCCAGAACCACCGTGTTCTCCGCCAGGACGGAGCGCCAGCAGATGAAGAGCGGCGCCACGGGATTGGCCCTGAACACCCACAGGTAGTTTTCCGGCACCATCTGGATGACATACATGATGGGCGTGCCGAAAAAGGCCACCTGCACGCAGATGCCCACCAGATTTCCCAAATCGCGGAAAAAGACATTGAGCGTGCCCAGCAGCAGGGAGAGACCGTAGGTGGTGGCGAGCGTCAGCGCGAGGAGCAGGGGCACCCCCCACAGCCATATCCAGCCCGGGCGCAGCCCCTCGTAGAAAAGAAAGGCCAGGAAAATGGGCAGAGACAGGATAAGGTGCACCATGTTCTGCAAATTCATGACCAGGGGGATGGCCTGCCGGGGAAAGGCCACCTTCTTGACCAGGGTGGGGTTGGCGAGAAAGGTCTGCGTGCCCTCCTGGACGCAGTTGCTGAAGCATTGCCAGGGGAACATGGCCGACAGGAGCACCACGATGAAATGCGGCACGTTCATGCGCATGAACAGGCCGAACACCACATAGAAAATATAGGCGTTGGCCAGCGGGTTGAGCACGGACCAAAAAAAGCCGAGCACGCTGCCCTTGTAGCGGACGGTCAACTCCTTGTGCACCAGCACCCGCAACAGGTCGCGGTACCATATCCATTTGCGGGGAGAGGTCATGACGCCTCCCGCAGCAGGTAGCTGAACTTGCCCCGCACGCCCACAAAGACCAGCTCATCCGCCCCGATGCGCCGCAAGGGCAGGGAAGGGAACTGCGCGCGCACCCTGGCGCTTATGTCCTCCCAATCTTCTTCCGGCGTGACCAGGCGCAACTCCACGGCCCGCCCATCCCGCACGAGGATCTGGAAGTCCGCGATATTGCCGCAGCGATCGAGAATATCTTGTATGTAATGGGTGGGGTACTGTATGCCGTCAATGTCCACACTGTCATGCGTCCGGCCCGTGATTTCGGTAATCCACCAGCCGTCGGCGCGTTCCTCAAGGCGTCCCATATCGCCCATGCGGTACCGGATGAGCGGCATGACCGGGTTGCGCAGGTTGGTGAAGACCAGTTCCCTGGCGCTCCCGGCGCCGCTGGCGTCCGTCACGTCGGCTGTTTCCGGCCAGACAAGGGAATCGCAGACCAGCATCTCTCCGCGCGGGCCGGCGGCACGCTCCTGCGCCATAACGCCGAACTCACAGGCTCCGTAACGATTGGACACGCGTACGCCCAGCACGTCCTCGATGCGGGTGCGCTGGGCGTCGGTGAGCATTTCGCCGGTGGAGACAAAGACGTCGAACAGCCCGCAGATATCAAGCCTCGCACGCCGTCCGTAGCGGGCCAGGGCGAACATGGACGAGGGATGCCCCTGCACAAAGCGGGCCCGCGCATTGCTCAGGTCGGCGATGAGCGTCTCCTGCGCAGCATCGTCAAAGCCGCTCGTGTAGATGTTGTACCGGTGGAGCGCGAAACATTTTTTCGCCTCAAACTCAGGCCAGCGCGGACGGCGCGTGCCCGCGAAACGGGTAGAGAGGTGCGCCTCGCGAAACCAGCGGCGTTTGCCCGCCCATTCCAGCACCTGAATGTTCTGGGCGGCGGTCCAGTCCAAACTTTTCTGGTCGTAATAGATGGTGGCGGCCAGGCCCGTGGAGCTGCCGGTTTTCTGCTCGCGGACAATCTTGTCGGCATACGGCTCGCTGATGAGGCGGCGGCCCTGTTCACGCAGGATATCCTTGGTCAGATAGGGGAGCTCTTCCAGATAGCGCGGGTCGCGACGGAGGGAGGCCGGGTCAAAATGCCGCGCGGCGAAAAGCTCCCGGTAATAGGGCACCGTGGCTCCGGCATGTTCCACAGTGGATGCGAGGCGTTCCCGCGCCCGCGCCTTGCGCTCGGCAAAGGGCAATGCCGCCTCGGCGCGCAACACGCGTAGCCTGGGCGTGATATGGCGGTGCTGGATACGTTCCGCCAGAGGGTAGATGCAGGCGACCTTGACCATGCCCCATATATCCTGCCAGAAATTACGCACAGGCACAGACCCCGGATTCCTCGCGCAGAACGCCAGAAAACACCTCGTCGAGGATACGCTCCATGCGTGCGAAGCGAGCATCCCAAGAATGGCGCCGGCAGGCCGCGTCAATTGCGGCGGCATCGCGGCGCTGGCCGCCGAGGACTCCGTCCATGGCGTGGGCGAACTCGTCGTCCCCATCGCAGGGGAAATACAAGTCCGTGAAATTTTCCAGCGCGGGCAGGCGCGTGCCCACCACGGGGAGGCCCGCGGCCAGGAACTCAAAAAATTTCATGGGAAACATGGCGCCCGTGTAGTCGTTATGCGGTATAGGCAGCACAGCCATGTCGCAATGCCCCATGAAATACGGCAGGCGCCCGTACACACGCGGGCCGAGGATGTGGACATTGGGGAGGTTCGGGGGATGGCGGCTGAAAGGCTGGCCCTCCCCTATCGGGCCCACAAGCACCCAGTGGCGGTCGGGATAGCGGCGTGCCAGGCGCTCCATCAGGGCGAAGTCAACTTTATATTCGCTGAGCGCGCCCACAAACAAAAGACGCGGGCGTGGAATGGCGGCCAGTTCCGCAGGCTCCGCAGTGATGCCCGCTGTGGCGAAAAACGCCTGGTCGCAAACATTGGGTTCGTATTCGACCCGCGGAAATAGCGGCGCCATGGATTCGCGCAGGCGCGGCGAAGTGGTGAAGCACAGCTGGGCCACGCGACCGAGCGCCCTTTCACCAGCGCGAATGGTCGGCCCGTCAATGCCGGGCGCGGCGGAGAGATCGTCCACGCAGTGGTAGACAATGCCCCTGTTGGGGAGGGCGGCGCACAGCGGGGCAATAGCAGGATTGTACGTCCAGATAAGCGGGCGCTTCATGCCCAGACGTGACAGGCACAGACGCAGTTGGGCACGCAAAAGCACCATGTTGCACGCCCTCGCCCGTGCGGACGCCTGAAAAGGGATCGCCAGCGGCGACACCCGCCAGATCCCCGGGCGAACCTCTCTTGCCCCTGCAAGCAAGCGCAACAGGCGGCGACCCATGCGCCGCAGATCCCGGCGGTGCAACGTGGGACGGCGCAGCCCCAGCGATTCCACATACAGCACGCGATACCCTCGTTTGGCGAATTGGATGGCCATGTGCTGTTTGTTGGTCCAGAAGGGATTGTCCCAGTCTGCCGTGGAAAAGAGGAGCAGGTCATGCCTGGGTATCTGCATAAGCACCCCCCTTGAGATATGGCTTATTCAGCAGACAACATGTCAAGCTATTTTTATGTTTCTCAAGCCGTTGCCTGCGTATTCCCGGATAACCAAAGAAGTATCCGCACAGAGTACTGCTGGCATCCATGGCGCTACTGCTTTCGCGGCAGAGGGTGACTGTCGGGAATGCCCCAGAGGTCAGCAAAGCAAAGTACCACCGAGTAAAATTGAGGCAGCCCCAGAGCGTTTAGCTGCTTTTAGCCATGCAGTCCTTTCGGAATGAGGTTTTCCCGGCCGGGGGCCGCAATCAGCGCATTGCTTGTCGACGGTAAGGCCCATAAGTTCTTGCGTAACAGAGTTGAACTGAGGTCAACAGACTTTTAGGTTAATTTCCTGTTCAAATCAAGCAAAAAAATAGAAAAATGTTTTGTTTTTTTGGTTTGAGCAGAAAAGAAACCTTTTGGCTGGATATTCCTTTTTGCGCAAACAGGACACTAGAGCAATTTGACTTTTATTTTATTTAAAAATCGTTTAGAGCATTTTCTCTTTGAAAATGCTCTGCTGACGCGAAAGCGGCAGCCGCCGCAACGCGGCGTATATTCAGGCGAAAACCGCCTTTTTCGCCTGAATGCCACCTTTGACTTTTATAAAAAGTCAAAGGTAATCTGCTCTAGATTGCAGAGATGAAATTTGCATCTGAAGAAATCCGAACCAAGGCTGTTCATGCGTATCTTGATGGAAAAGCAACAGCCAGGCAATTGGCAGATATTTTAGGTTATACCCCGGCTAGCATCTGCAATTGGGTCAGAGCTTACCGTGAAAACCAACGATTATCAGCCAAACCCAATGGCCATCGCCCAAGTTGTTTCTCATGCGAGGAGATTCGGGAATTGCAAGCCCTTCTTGATAAAAA
>NZ_JAAKEH010000056.1:0-15921 GCF_011039095.1 Desulfovibrio sp. ZJ200
GAAATTGCTCTGGCGGCCGCGGGAGCGGACGCCCGCGCCGAATGAGCGTCCAGACCGCGTTCTGGACGCGAAATGATGGCAGCGCCGCTTTTGAAATTGAATAATTTCAAAAGCAAAATGCTCTAGAAGCTCTCTCCACATTGAGGAGTTTTACCCTTTCAGCAGGGAAAGCAAGCTGGTCGCAAAGGGAGCGCACTCTACGGCATTTTATGCGGCAGCCCTGCGCGCAACGGTATGCCGCATTGACATTAGACCCGCGCCGTGTTCTCTTGCGAAGCGGCTGCACGGGCAAAAAACCGCTGCCGCGCAGCAGGGAATATGTTCAAAAAGCTGCTGTCGCGCTGGCATTCTGCTTCTGCTGTTTTGGCACAGCCGCCAACGGCTGACGCTCGCGGGCGGGCATGGCTTCGCCCTGCCAGAGCGTTTAGCTGCTTTCATTAGCAAAACGCGCTAACAATAACATCTGTGCTTCGGCACAGACCATAATACGGTGTTGCGGCACTGAGAACGGAGTTTTTATGGCCATCAGGAAAGGTGATACGGTTCGCGTGCATTATACGGGCACGCTTGCCGACGGGACGGTGTTTGATTCTTCCAAAGAGCGTGAGCCCCTGGAGTTTACCTTGGGCAAAGGCATGCTGATCCCGGGCTTCGAGGCGGCCGTGGAAGGGCGTGAGGCAGGCGACACCGTTACAGTGACGATTCCGGCGGATCAGGCCTACGGGGATGTGGATCCCGAGCTGATTTTCACGGTGCCGCGCGCGCAGGTGCCTGAGCACATTCCCCAGGAAGTGGGCGTGCCGCTGCAACTTTCCAACGAGCAGGGCCAGATGGACGTGACCATCGCCGAAGTGGGCGACGATGAAATCACGCTGGACGCCAATCATCCGCTGGCGGGCAAGGAATTGACTTTTGAAATAGAGATTGTGGACGTAAAGTAGCCCTGATTTCGCCCGGTTTTGAGCAGAATTTTGCGCAAGGAGCGTTCATGAGCAGCAATAATGCCCGCAATAATGCCATTCAGGCCATCACCACATACAAGCCGGAAGCGGCGCCGCTGAACTTCGCGGATACCAGGCCCACGGATATTTTCGGCAGCAATGTCTTCAGCGACAGGGTGATGCGCGAGCGCCTGCCCAAGGCCGTGTATAAATCGCTGCGCAAGACCATCGAGTTCGGCGAGCGCATGGAGCCTTCCATAGCCGACACCGTGGCCGCGGTCATGAAAGACTGGGCCATTGAAAAAGGCGCGACCCATTTCACCCATATTTTTTACCCGCTGACCGGGCAAACCGCGGAAAAGCACGACAGCTTCCTGATGCCCGACGGCACGGGCGGCGTGATTGCGGAGTTTTCCGGCTCCATGTTGATCCGGGGCGAGCCGGACGCCTCTTCCTTTCCTTCCGGGGGCCTGCGCTCCACCTTCGAGGCGCGCGGCTACACGGCCTGGGACGTGACCAGCCCGGCCTACATCATGGAAAATCCCAACGGCACCTTTTTGTGCATACCCACCATGTTCCTCTCCTGGACGGGCGTGGCCCTGGACAAAAAAACGCCGCTGCTGCGCTCCGGGCAGGCCCTGAATCGCGAGGCCCAGCGCGTGCTGGCGCTCTTCAACATCCACACGGATTTGCCGGTTATCTCCTATGCGGGTCTGGAGCAGGAATACTTTCTCATTGACAATAACTTCAATTTCGCCCGACCTGATCTTCAGGTGGCCGGCCGTTCGCTGTTCGGCGCGCGCCCGGCCAAAGGGCAGGAATTCAGCGACCAGTATTTCGGGGTCATCCCCCAGCGCGTGCTCTCCTGCATGATGGAAGTGGAGCGCGAGCTGTACAAGCTGGGCGTGCCCGTGCGCACCCGCCATAACGAGGCGGCCCCCAGCCAGTATGAGATCGCGCCGCTCTACGAGCCGAGCAATCTGGCCGTGGATCACAATCACATCATCATGTCCACGCTGCGCAATGTGGCCAAGCGTTACGGGCTCAAATGCCTTTTGCACGAAAAGCCCTTCAGCGGCATCAACGGCTCGGGCAAGCACGTCAATTATTCCATTGGCAACGCCGAGCTGGGCACGCTCTTTGATCCCGGCGAGACGCCGCACGCCAATGCCAAGTTTCTGGTATTCTGCTCGGCCATGATCCGCGCCGTGCACAAGTACGGGGGCCTGTTGCGGACAACCGTGGCCAGCGCCGGCAACGATCACCGCCTGGGAGCGCACGAGGCGCCGCCCGCGATCATGTCAATCTTTCTGGGCGATCAGCTCACCGAGGTTCTTGAAGCCTTCCGGGCCGGGCGGGCTGGCGACGCGGCAGGCGGCGGAAGCGGCCGGGTCATGAATGTGGGGGTGGACACCCTGCCGCCCCTGCCCACGGACCCCGGCGACCGCAACCGCACCAGCCCCGTGGCCTTCACCGGCAACCGCTTTGAATTCCGGGCCGTGGGCTCCAGCCAGTCGGCCGCCGGCTCGATCACCGCGCTCAACGCCATGATGGCCGACTCCCTGGGTTTTGCCGCGGACTGGCTGGAAAAGGAACTCAAAGCGGGCAAGCCGTTCAATGCCGCTGTGCAATCCTTTATTGAGCATGTCATTGACGAGCACAGCGCGGTGATCTTCAATGGCGACGGCTATTCGGAGATCTGGCACAAGGAAGCCCGGCGGCGCGGCCTGCCGGATCTGCGCAATACCCCGGAGGCCCTGCCCGAGCTGACCCGGCCGGAGGTCATTGACCTCTATGAGCGCCAGGGCATCCTGAAGCGGGCCGAGCTCAAGGCCCGCCAGGACATTTATCTGGAACAGTACTGCAAGACCGTGCGCACCGAGGCCAACCTGGTGATCCGCATGGCGCGCACGATCATCTTCCCGGCGGGCATGCGCTATCAGGGCGAGCTGGCGGGCACGGCCGCGCAAATGCAGGCCATCGGCAAAGAGTTCAGGACCCTGACCCTGGACGAAGTCACCACGCATCTGCGCGCCCTGCAGGCGGCCACCGCCAGGCTCGAAGAAATCCTCGCCGATGTGGCCGCCCAGGGCGAAGGCCTTGAGGCGGCCCGACGGTATTGCGCGGAAGTGCTGCCTGCGATGGGCGAAGTCCGTTGCTGCGCGGATCTTCTGGAAACCCGCGTGGCTGATGATTTGTGGGCCTTGCCCAACTATCAGGAGATTTTGTTCGGCAAATAGAGCGTTTTGCTCATGAAATGAGCTAAACGCTCTGGCGACAGCGTTAGCTGGCGCCCGCGCCGAATGAGCGTCCAGACCGCGGTCTGGACGCGAAATGATGGCAGCGAAGTGATTGAAAATGGATATTTTCAATCACAAAATACTCTAGAGGAGATTACCTTTGACTTTTTATGAAAGTCAAAGGTGGCATTCAGGCGAAAAACGCGGTTTTCGCCTGAATGTACGCCGCGTTGCGGCGGCTGCCGCTTTCGCGTCAGCAGAGCATTTTCAAAGTGAAAATGCTCTGGGCGACAGGCCCGCGCTGTCATCTCCCGCCCGGAGGGATTTTTCTTTTTCCGGGCGCAGGCCCGGCATACGCCCTTGACACAGTGCGGCTGTCTGTGTAGGTTTTGAAAAAACAACGAACCCGGATAAGGATTTTTTATGCACGTTTTCCCGACCGCCTTCTTTGCCGACAGCGTTATGGGCTGGTGGTGGCGCAGGCAGATGCGTGGGGGAGACGTGCGGGCATAAGAAATCCGTTCGTTTCGGTCAGCTTTTGCAAGCGCCGTCTCCCTGTGGGACGGCGCTTTTTTATGTCTTGCGGCATGAGAGCCTTTCTGCGGGCAACGCTCTGCCGGGGCGAAGGCATACAGCGCGGCAAGGCGAGGAGTGCACAGGCCGTTTGTGGGCGGAACGCAGTTCCAAGCACCGCCTCTTGCAACATACATCTACTCATAAGGATGTGGAGGATGGAAACAAACACAATCGCACGGTCGCGGCTGACCCTGCAACAATCCGCCCGCTGGCTTCCGGCGGACATGGATACGCCGATCAGCCTGTTCATGGGCATGGCGGGCGCGGGCAACGGCATTTTGCTGGAAAGCGCCGAAGTGGACGGCCGCTGGGGCCGGTACAGCATCCTGGCCTGCGACATGGCCCTGTTCATATCCTGCCGGGACGGCAAGCTGGCCCTGCGCGTGGAAAGCCCAGGCCTCGCGCCGCTGGCTGATCTGGAGGGCCTGCCCTTTGTGCCGGGCCTGCGCGAGCTGATGCGTTGTCTGCATCTGCTGCCGCCGGAAAATGTCCGGGATCTGCCGCCGATCACCCGCGCCCTGTACGGCTGCCTGGGCTTCGGCATGGCCGGGCTGTTCAATCCCAAGCTGGCCGGGATCATGCCGCCTGAAGAGGCCGACTGCCTTCTGGCCCTGCCCGGCACGGTGCTGGTTTTCGATCATCTGTACAACCGGCTCTGCCAGGTAAGCCTGGGCGAGCACCGGGATCTGCGCAGCGCCCGTCAGGCCGCCGGACCCGCAACCGGCAAAGAGCCGGGTCAGAGCGAGACTTTTGCGCCGGATCAAATCCTGGCCGAGCCGGATGAAGCGGGCTACAAGAGCCGCGTGGAGCAGATCAAGGAAATGCTGCGCCAGGGCGAGGCCATTCAGGTGGTGCCCTCGGTGCGCTTTTCAACGCCTTTTGCGGGCGATCCCTTTGCGCTGTACCGCCGCATGCGGCGTTTCAACGCTTCGCCCTATATGTTTTACATGCGCTTCCCGGAGCTGACCCTGTTCGGCTCTTCGCCGGAGGTCATGGTGTGCTGCACGGAAGGGCGTTTGCAGCTTTCCCCCATTGCAGGCACGCGGCGCCGGGGCAGGGATGATCTGGAAGACGCCCGTCTGGCCGCGGAACTGCGCGACGATCCCAAAGAGCGCGCCGAGCATGTGATGCTGGTGGATCTGGGCCGCAATGACCTGGGCCGGGTGGCCAGGCCGGGCAGCGTCAATCTGGAGCGGTACATGGAAGTGGAACGCTTTTCCCATGTCATGCACCTGACCAGCCGGGTCACGGCGCGGCTGGCCGACGGCCTGGACGCCCTGGACGTGCTGGCCGCCGCGTTTCCGGCGGGCACGGTTTCCGGCGCGCCCAAAACGCGGGCCCTGGAGATCATCCGCGAGCTGGAAGGCCGGCCGCGCGGCCCGTACGCGGGCTGCATCGGCTGGCTGGGCCTGGACAAGGCCAGCGTGAATCTGAACACAGGCATCACCATCCGCAGCATGTGGCTGCGCGACGGCAGATTGTTCTGGCAGGCGGGCGGCGGCATTGTTCATGACTCCGATCCCGAACTGGAATGGAAGGAAGTGTGCAACAAATCAGCCATCATGCGCCTGGCGCTGCGAGCGGAGGACGAAGAATATGTTTCTGCTCATCGATAATTACGATTCCTTCACCTATAATCTGGTGCAGGCCTTTTACGCTCTGGGGCATGAGCCGCGCGTCCTGCGCAATGACGACCCTGCGGTGCTGGAGGCTGCGGTTGATCCGGAGCTGAAAATGGTCTGCATTTCTCCCGGGCCCGGCCATCCGGCCAGGGCCGGGCTCTGCCCGGAATTTCTGAACCGCCTTGATCCGCGCATCCCGGTGCTCGGCGTCTGCCTGGGGCATCAGCTCCTGGGCCTGCACGCCGGGGCCAGGGTGGACATAGGCCCCTGCATCATGCACGGCAAGCAGTCGGAAATCGTGCATGACGGCACGGGCCTGTTCAGCGGCCTGCCCAACCCCATGCGCGTGGGCCGGTATCATTCCCTGGTGGTGCGCGCCGACGAGGACGCCGCCAACCCGCGCTTCAGCGTGACAGCGCGCGCTCCGGAAGGCGAGGTCATGGCCCTGCGCTACACAGATCGCCCCTGGGTGGGCGTGCAGTTTCACCCCGAATCCGTGCTCACCCCCGACGGCCTGCGCCTGCTGGGCAATTTTCCGCAGGCGGTGCTGAGCACGGATAGCGGGGCCGCGGACCTCGCGGGCACTCTGGAGCGCCTGGCCCGCAGGGAGGATCTCACGGCTGAAATGGCCTCCGCGGCTTTTGCCGCGCTGATGGACGGCAAAATGACCCCGGCCCAGGCGGGCGCTTTTCTGATGGGCCTGCGCATGAAGGGCGAAAGCGCCCTGGAGCTGGCCCATGCCACGCGCGCGGCCCTGGCCCGGGCCGTGCGCGTGGACGGCATTTCCGGCATCAGCATCGACGTGGTGGGCACGGGCGGCGACGGCCGCAACTCCTTCAACTGTTCCACGGCCACCTCCCTGGTGCTGGCGGGCATGGGCTACAAAGTGGTCAAGCACGGCAACCGGGCCGTCTCCTCCAAGTGCGGCAGCGCCGATGCCCTGGAAGCCCTGGGCATTGCTCTGGACAAAAATCCTGCTTCTGTGGCCGAAATGGTGCGGCGGCGCAATTTCGCCTTTCTTTTTGCGCCCTATTTTCATCCGGCCTTCAAAAATATCGGCCCCTTGCGCAAAGAACTGGGGGTGCGTACGCTCTTCAATATCCTGGGCCCCATGATCAATCCCGCGCGCCCGAGCCATCTGCTCATGGGCGTGGCCCGGCCCGAACTGGTGCCCCTGGCGGCCGAGACATTGATCCAGTCGCCTCTGTACCGGGCGGCCGTGGTGTGCGGCGCGGGCGGCTATGATGAAGTGACGCCCCTGGGGCCGGCGCAAATCGCGCTGCTGCATGACGGCGCCATCAGCCCTCTGGCGCTGGACCCGGCGGATTTCGGCATCCGGCCCTGCGCGCCCGAAGATCTGGCCGTGCACAGCAAGGAAGAAGCCGTGGCCGTGCTCAAAGACATACTTGACGGCAACGGCTCCAGAGCCATGCTGGACATGGTGACGCTCAACGTGGGCTTGTCCCTCTATCTTCTGGAGGAAGATTGGGACATGGCCTTGTGCATGGCCCGCGCCCGGGAGGCGGTCAGCGGCGGCCTGGGCAGGAAGGTGCTGCATGCGGCTTGAGCGTTTTTACACGGCCAAGCAGGCTGAGGTGCACGCCTTGCGCCGGGCGGCCGAGCAGGGAAAACTGCCCGCGCCTCTGGCCGCCCCTCGCCCGGATTTTGCGCAAGCCCTGCTCACGGCCCGGCCCGCGGCGCAAGGCCGGTCAGCAGGCGGAAAAGCCCCGCTGGCCGTGATCGCGGAATACAAGCGGGCCTCGCCTTCGCGCGGCGTGATCTGCCAATCCCTGAGCGTGGAAGAGGCCGTGCGCCAGTACGCCGGGGCCGGAGCTTCGGCCTTGTCCATTCTCACGGAAGAAAGGCATTTTCACGGCCGCCTGGATTTTCTGGAACGGGCCGCCGCGCCCGAGCTTTACCGGCAGGGCCCTCTGCCCCTGCTGCGCAAGGATTTTATTTTTGATCCCCTGCAGGTGCGCGCCACGGCGGCCACTCCGGCGTCAGCCCTTCTGCTGATTGTGCGTCTGACGCCCAATGCCGCGCTGTTGCGGCAGTTGCGCGAAACGGCCGAAAGCCTGGGCATGCAGGCTGTGGTGGAAATTTTCGACGCGGAAGATCTGCAGATGGCGCGTGAAAGCGGCGCGCGGATTATCCAGGTCAACGCCAGGGATCTGCAAACCTTTGCCGTGGACCGCGCGGCCTGTCTGGCCCTGGCCCGGGCCTGGCCGCCCGGGCCGCATGAAATATGGGTGGCGGCCAGCGGCATCAGCCGCTATGAACATCTGCGCGAGGCGGCCGAGGCCGGGTACAGGGCCGCCCTGGTGGGCAGCGCCCTCATGGAAAACGGCAGGCCGGGGGCCGCGCTTTCCGCCCTGCTTTCCGGGCCGGATGCCGGGCCGGAGACGAGAGCGCAATCAAGGGAGCAGCCATGCTGATCAAAATCTGCGGTCTGACCCGGCAGGAGGATCTGGACCTTGCAAGCCGCCTGGGCGTGCAATTCTGCGGTTTTATTTTTCACCCCAAAAGCCCGCGCTGCATAGCGCCGGAGCAGGCCGCCCGTCTTGAGAGCGGCTCCATGCGCCGGGTAGGCGTGTTTGTGGAACAGGAGGCTGAGGAAATCCGGCAGATTATGCGGGCCGCGCGCCTGGATCTGGCCCAGCTCCACGGCGGGCAGAGCCTGGAGTGCGCGCTGGCTGTGGGCGCGGAGCGGGTGATACGGGTGATCTGGCCGGATCGCTACACGCATCGGGCTGTTTTGCATGCTGAACTGCTGCAGCACGCCCGGGCCTGCGCCTTTTATCTGCTGGATGCGGGCACGGCCGGAGGCGGCAGCGGCAGACGGCTGGAGTGGCAGGATTTGTCGGGCTTGCGGCCGCCGCGGCCCTGGCTGCTGGCCGGGGGCCTTGGCGCGGACAACGTGCGGCAGGCCCTGCGTCAGTGCGCGCCCGGCGGCGTGGACTTCAATTCCGGCATTGAGGATGCGCCGGGCCTGAAAAATGCGCAAAAACTTCAGGCGGCCGTGGCGGCCGCGCTCAAGGCCGGTGGCAGGGGCGCGGATTCGACTGCCTGAGCCTTTGAAAAAACGCAGGCTTTCAAAGGCTGTCTGTTGCGGTTGCGGCTTCCGCGCACGCGTTCATGGAACAATTTTTTGGGGAGCTCTTATGAAAAACAGGTACTTCGGGGAATTTGGGGGTTGCTTTGTGCCCGAACTGCTCATGCCGCCGCTTCTGGAAGTGGAAGCGGCCATGCGCGATGTCCTGCCCACGCCCGCGTTTCAGGCCGAGCTGGACGATCTGCTGCGCAACTACGCGGGCCGCCCCACGCCTCTGACGCATTGCCCCACGCTTTCGCGGGAGCTGGGCTTCAATCTCTGGCTCAAGCGCGAGGATTTGCTGCATACCGGGGCGCACAAGGTCAATAACACGCTGGGCCAGGCTCTGCTGGCCAGGTATATGGGCAAAACCGCCCTGGTGGCGGAAACCGGGGCGGGCCAGCACGGCGTCGCCACGGCCGCGGCTGCCGCGCGCCTGGGTCTGGCCTGCACGGTGTACATGGGCGGCGAGGATGTGGAACGCCAGGCGTCCAACGTGATGCGCATGAAGCTGCTCGGCGCCCGGGTGCATGCGGTGCAGAGCGGCACCCGCACGCTCAAGGACGCCATCAACGAGGCCTTGCGGGCCTGGATTTCCTGCCAGCAGAACACGCACTACTGTTTTGGCACGGCCGCCGGGCCGCATCCCTTCCCGACCCTGGTCCGTCTGCTGCAAAGTGTCATCGGCAAGGAAACCCGCGCCCAGATCCTGGAAAAAACCGGCAAACTGCCGGATGTGGTGGTGGCCTGCGTGGGCGGCGGCTCCAACGCCATCGGCATGTTCCATCCTTTTCTTGAGGATGGGGGCGTGCGGATCATCGGGGTGGAGGCCGCAGGCACCGGCGAGCCGGGCTGCTTCAACTCCGCGCCTTTGAACCTGGGCGCGCCCGGCGTGCTGCACGGCAATTACAGCATGCTGCTCCAGAATAACGACGGCCAGATCGAGCCTTCGCATTCCATTTCCGCTGGCCTGGATTATCCCGGGGTGGGCCCTGAGCACGCCTTTTTGCACAAGAGCGGGCGCGTGCAGTACGGCATGGTCAAGGACGCCAATGCTCTGGCCGCATTCCAGCGGCTTTGCCGGGCCGAAGGCATTCTGCCCGCCCTGGAGTCCTCGCACGCTCTGGCCTGGGTTCTGGATCATCCGCAGGAATTCGCGCCCGGCAGTCATGTGGTGGTCAACCTCTCCGGCCGGGGCGACAAAGATATGGACATCATCCGCAAGGAGCTGGAACGGAACATCCCGGCCAGGGAAGAGGTGTAATCATGCATATTCTCGAAGAAAAAATCCGCAAGGCAACGGCTGCCGGGCGTCCGGCCCTGATCCCCTTTCTGACCGCGGGTTTTCCCGACCGCGCGCTTTTCTGGCCCACACTGATGGAACTGGACGAAAACGGCGCGGACATCATTGAAATCGGCGTGCCGTTTTCCGATCCTGTGGCTGACGGCCCGGTGGTGGAGGAAGCCTCGCGCCGCGCGCTCAGCGACGGCGTCAACCTCCGGGACATCCTGCGGGAACTTGTGGAGCGCAGGGGCTTGATCAAGGCCGGCGTGGTGCTCATGGGCTATCTCAATCCCTTTTTGCAGTACGGCCTGGAAAATCTGGCCCGGGATGCGGAAAAGGGCGGGGTGCACGGCCTTATCGTGCCGGATCTGCCGTTTGAGGAATCCGCGCCCCTGCGCGCCGCGCTCAAAGCGCGGGGCATTGCCCTGATTCCGCTGGTGGGGCCCAATACGAGCACGGAACGCATGCTGTTATATGCCGCGGAGAGCCAAGGCTACGCCTATGTGGTCTCGGTCATGGGCATTACAGGCGAACGCGCGGATCTGGCGCCGCAGGTGGCGGCCACCATGAGCCGCGCTCGCGCGGCCTTTTCCCTGCCCCTGGCTTTGGGCTTCGGCCTGCGCGAACCCGCGCAACTGGCCGCCTTGCCGCCTGAAGCCCGGCCCGATGCGGTTGTTTTTGGCAGCGCGCTCCTGAAACATCTGGATAACGGCGGCAGGGCGGAGGAGTTCCTGGCGCGCTGGAAATAGAGCATTTTCTCTTTGAAAATGCTCTGCTGACGCGAAAGCGGCAGCCGCCGCAACGCGGCGTACATTCAGGCGAAAACCGCGTTTTCGCCTGAATGCCACCTTTGACTTTCATAAAAAGTCAAAGGTAATCTGCTCCAGCGCGTTTTTTCAGACGCCGCAGGCAGGCCCGCATCCCTCTGGAGGATGCGGGCCTGACGTTTCTCCTGCCCGTCTGCCGCGGGCTGCGCGAGGCCTGATGCCGTGCGTCCGTAACGGCCTGTGCCGGGAAAGTGAAGAAAAATATATTGACATTGAAATTCGTTTTCGTTTAAAAGAAAGGCCAGCCATCTGAGAGAACGGCTTCCCCGCCACGGGGTCCGCGGGAAGCCTCAACGCAGGAGGAAATTATGTGCGTTACCTTGATCGGCGGCATGGACAGGCTGAAGCAGGACTATATTGCGGCTGCCAGGGAAAAAGGCCACAGCCTTACCTGCATCAGCCGCAATGAGCGGAATTTCATGCACAGAATCGGCAATCCCGACGCAGTGATCGTCTTCACCAACAAGGTTTCCCATGAGGCCAGGCGCAAGGCCGTGCAACTGGCCCGATCGCGCAACATTCCTCTTCATCTGCTGCATTCCTGCGGCGTTTCCTCGCTGCGGGATTGTTTGCGTTCCGCATCATCAGCTTGACATTTTCTGAGCAAGCTTCTATTTTTTTTCGGAATTGAATTTCGTTTTTATAGAGTGGCGTTACTGAGGACACTTTCGGCTCGCGGGGGAAGGTCGGGCATGGTCTTCATGTGCGTCGCAACGGAGGTTTTTGCATGAGCGCGGTCAGGCAGTTCGACACTGGTGAAGATGTTCACAGCCGCGAGGGGCAGGGCGTGCGCATTGCCCTGGCAGGCAATCCCAATTGCGGCAAGACTACGGTTTTCAATGGCTATACCGGCGCGCGCCAGCATGTGGGCAATTATCCGGGCGTCACTGTGGACAGGAAGGAGGGCCACATTCATTGCAACGGCGTGGCCGTAACCCTGGTGGACTTGCCGGGCACCTATTCGCTTGCCGCCTATTCCCAGGAAGAGCTTGTGGCCCGTCGCGAGCTTGCGGGCGGCAATGTGCAGGCCGTCATTGATATTGTGGAAGCCTCGGCCCTGGAGCGCAATCTTTTGCTGGCCGTGCAGATGCTTGAAATGGGCATTCCGGTGGTAGTGGGCTGCAATATGATGGACGAAGCCCGCGCGGCAGGCATTCACATCGACATTGAGCGCCTGAGCCGGCTCTTGCACACGCCGGTGGTGGCTATGGTGGGGCGCACGGGCGAAGGGCTTCAGGAAGCCCTCAACGCGGCTGTGGATCTGGCCCGCGCCGGAAAATGCGAGCCCTTGCGCCTTTCCTACGGCACGGACCTGGATGGGGCGCTGGCTGAGATGGAAAAGAAAATTGTTGATGCCGGGCTGCTTGCGGGACGTTACCATCCGCGCTGGACAGCCGTGAAACTGCTTGAAGGCGACGAGGAAATCCGCAGGGAAGCTGCGGAGACCGATGCCAGGACCACGGCGGCGCTGGATGCCATCCGCAAAAAGGTTGCCGAACATGTGCGCGGCACGCTCAACGCCAACATGGAAGCAATTATCACGGACTACCGCTACGGCTATATCCGCGGCCTGCTGCGTGACGGCATCATGCGCCAGGACCCCGGCAAGGATCGTCTGGCGCTTACCGATAAACTGGACAAAGTGCTCACCAATACCTTCCTGGGGCCGCTGATCATGATCGGCGCGCTCTTTCTCGTCTTTCAGCTCACCTTTGTCCTGGGCGCCTATCCCCAGGGCTGGATAGAGGACGGCTTCGGCTGGCTGGGAGGGTTTTTTGACGCTGTCCTGCCGGACGGACCCGCGAAATCCCTGATTGTGGACGGCCTGATCGCGGGCGTGGGCGGCGTGGTCAGCTTTGTGCCCCTGATTCTGATCATGTTCGCCTTGATCTCCTTTATGGAAGACAGCGGCTATATGGCGCGCGTGGCCTATATGATGGATCGCATTTTCCGCTTTTTCGGCCTGCACGGCGCCTCGGTGATGCCGTACATCATTTCCGGGGGCATTGCCGGCGGCTGCGCCATCCCCGGAGTCATGGCCACGCGCACGCTGCGCAGCCCCAAGGAAAAGCTGGCCACCTTGCTGACCCTGCCGTACATGGCCTGCGGGGCCAAGCTGCCGGTCTTTTTACTGCTGGCCGGGGCCTTTTTCCCGGACAACGCGGCCCTGATCATGTTTTTGGTCATGCTGGCCGGATGGGTCGCGGCCCTGCTGGTGGCGCGCCTGCTGCGATCCTCCATCGTCAAGGGCCAGGCCACGCCTTTTGTCATGGAACTGCCGCCGTACCGCCTGCCCACCCTGTTCAGCCTTCTCCTGCATTGCTGGGAGCGCGCCTGGATGTATTTGAAAAAGGCGGGCACTGTGCTGGTGGCCATTTCCATAGTGATTTGGGCTTCCATGACCTTTCCCGCCCTTGATCCGCAGCTTGCCGCGCCCTATGAGCAGAGGATCGACGCTCTGACAAAACAGGCGGAAGCCCTGCCCCGGGATTCCGCCGAGCGAAAGGCTCTGGAAGATGCATTGGGCCAGGCCAAAGCTGATCTGAGCGAAGAGGAACTTGCGTATTCCATCGCGGGACGTCTGGGCAGATTCGTAGAGCCGGTGACGCGCCCCGCGGGTTTCGACTGGCGCACGGACATCGCCTTGCTGGCGGGCATTGCGGCCAAGGAAGCCGTGGTGGCCACAATGGGCACGGCCTATTCCCTGGGCGAAGTGGATGCCGAGGAGGCGGAGCCTCTGGCCGAAAGGCTTAAGGCCGACAGCTCCTGGTTCAAGGCCACAGCCCTCTCGCTGATGCTTTTTGTCTTGCTCTATTCGCCCTGCTTTGTGGCTTTGGTAGTCATCCGGCAAGAGGCCGGAAGCTGGGCTTGGGTGGCGTTCAGCATACTGTTCAACACGGCCCTGGCCTATGCTGTGGCTGTGGCGGCTTATCAGGCAGGCCGCGCGGTCTGGGGCTAGAGCGTTTTGCTAATGAAATTAGCTAAACGCTCTGGCGCCAGCTAACGCTGTCGCCAGAGCAATTTCAAAGTGAAATTTCTCTAGAATCCCAAAGGTAATCTGCTCGAAGCCGCGCCGAAAAAAAGCTCTGTTCCTCGTGTCCTTCCCGCGCCGCTCCGCCTTGACAAAGGCTGGACGGCGCGGGCATTATTTATACGGTAAAAGTTTTTTCCGGCGCAGAGACCAGAGCCCGGCCTGCCGGACGCCCCCGCGGCTTTTTTCCCGGCAGGCCGGGAGCATTGCAAATCATGGAGAGAGGGGGAGGGCAGATGAACCAGCGCGCCGCCCTTGTTCTGGGCCTGCTTTTGCTTTTCTCGTTTGGGTTCTGCCCCGCTGTTCATGCCTGGGATGCTTATGTGGTGCGGGTGGAAGACGGCACGACAATTTCCGTCTGCGAAAAACGCGGCAAGGACGAGCCCGTCGTTATTCTTCGGTTTTACGGCATTGACGCTCCTGCCCTGACGCAGCCCTATGGCCGCGAGGCGCGGGATTATCTGCTCAAGCTCATGCCCAGGGGGACAAAGATAGGCGTCGATTCCGTGGGCGAGGACGCGCATGGCGCTGTGAAGGCACTGGTGCAGGTGAACGGGGCCTCGGTTACATATCAGTTGCTGGCTGAAGGTTTGGCTTGGGTAAACCGCTCGACCTGCAAGGCCATGTTCTGCCGCCGCTGGTATATTCAGGAACATCAGGCAGTGGTGAACAGGCGCGGTCTGTGGAGCTTGAACATGAGCACGCCGCCCTGGCAGTGGAGCCGCTAGTTTAGCTCATTGGGCCGCAAGCGTTGTTATACACATTATTGGGAGAGCAAAGGAGCCGATATGAGCATTTCCTGTCCACAGGCAGTACAGGATTTTCTGGACAATTGGCGCCAGGACCCGCTACAGGCCAAAAAGGCCTTTACGGATTTTCAGAGCTTTCTTGCAAGCCGTCCCGGCGTGAGTCTGGACTTCAAGGCCCGGCCCGGGGTCAGTTATTCTTTGCGCGCCAGGCATGAATCCCAGCAAAAGCGCGAGCTTTTCGTACTGGTGGACGTGGTGGATGACGAGCCGGAAAGCCGCTGGCTGTCCGTGTGCTTTTACGCCGATATGATCACAGATCCCGACGAGTTGGGGGATTATGTTCCCGAAGGGCTGATGGGCGAGGACGCCTGTTGCTTCAACCTGGATGGGGATGATCCGGACATGCGCGGCTATATTGCCGCCCGTCTGGCGGAAGCCGCCAGGGCCGCTGCTGCCGGGGCATGACCATGCGGACGGAAAAGGCGGCCGCTCCGCCTGCCGGGCGCGATCCGGGCCGCTGCTATGTGGCCATAGATTTTGAAACAGCCGGTTATTCCGGGAACAGCGCCTGCGCCGTGGGACTGGCACGCATTGAAAACGACCGCCTCGCCGGGAGTTTCTATCAATTGCTGCGGCCGCCGTCTTCCCGCGTGCTGTTTACGGAAATTCACGGCCTGACGTGGGCCATGCTCAAGGATGCGCCCACATTTGCCGAGATCTGGCCGGAATGCAGCGCTTTTCTGGAAGGCGCGCACTACCTGCTGGCGCACAATGCCGCATTTGACCGGCGGGTGCTCCAGGCCTCATGCCGGGCGGCGGGTCTGCCCGCGCCCGAGCAGCCCTTTCTGTGCACCCTCAGGGGTTCCCGGCGCAGCCTGCCGCTGCCTTCGAAAAAGCTTGACCGGGTCTGCGAGTATTTCGGCATTGCGCTTACGCATCACCATGCGGCTTCCGACGCGGCGGCCTGCGCGGAAATCTACCTGCGTTTGCGGGCCCTGGGCGTCACGGACAATCAGATGCTCCTTTGATCAGCGCCCGGCACGATTCGGGAAAAGTCCCGCTGTTTTTGGTTTTTCTTCGTCGATGGCAGGTGACGCGCTTCAATAATTTTAGAACAATATAAAGCAGTTAGCCATAGATCTCAAAAAAAGCGCGGAATGGGTTGACAGGCCAGTGGAAAATGCCTATGTTACATTTTCGTAACAATCGAGTCCGGCACAAGACGGCGAAAAGAAATTTTCCGCCTGAGAAAAAAATGTGTTGACAGCTTGTTGTGGATGGTGCATAAGTCTGCACCGCGCCGCTGGAAAGCGGCAGGGGGGAGCCCCCCCGGTGGTTCATTGACAAGTGAATAGCGAGTGGGAAGAAAGAGTCTTTGAGATTCTGATTTCTGCGAAAGCGGGAATCTAAGTGCAGATTTGAACTGGAGAGTTTGATTCTGGCTCAGATTGAACGCTGGCGGCGTGCTTAACACATGCAAGTCGAACGCGAAAGGGGCTTCGGCCCTGAGTAGAGTGGCGCACGGGTGAGTAACGCGTGGATAATCTGCCTTCATGACC
>NZ_JAAKEH010000057.1:0-15243 GCF_011039095.1 Desulfovibrio sp. ZJ200
CCGCGCCGAATGAGCGTCCAGACCGCGTTCTGGACGCGAAATGATGGCAGCGCCGCTTTTGAAATTGAATAATTTCAAAAGCAAAATGCTCTAAAATAGTTGAGAATGCGCAGGATAGTGCTAACACGCCCTAGAGCGGTTTGCTGTTGAAAACGGCAAACCGCTCTGGCAAAACCATCTAACCGCAGAGCGCAGGGCCGCTGACGGAGTCGCCATGTTTCTCTCCCGATTGCTGGCTTTTCTCAAACGCCCCACAAAAGCGGCTCCGTGCCCGACCGCGTCCGACTCCCGCGACGCGGAACATTTTTTCGCCCTGCGCCATCATTCCTTCAAGCTTTTTCTCACGGCCTGGAATAAATTCCAGGAAACCATGACCGAGCTTGAATATACGCTGTGCTGCGATCACCCCTTCGGGCTGTACCGCGTGCGGGCGCTCTGCACCAGCGTGTCCACCCAGGTTTTTCAATGCATTCAGCAATTGGAACGTCTTGATGCAGGCCCCTGCGCCGCGCTCTATGCCCGCTTCGCGGAGCTGCAAAACATCGTGGCCGCTGAAGTCTATGAACCGGAGTCCTGTTTGCTGGGTCCTTTGGTCCTGCCCCTGGGCCACCCGGATCTGGCCGCCGCGGCCGAGGCCGGGCTGGTGGATAAGGCCACGATCCGGCTGGATGCCCTTGGGCATCGTTATCCTGAAGTGATTCCGCCGGGTTTTGTGGTCACGGCCGCAGGCTGCCAGCGGCTGTTTCTGGCTGACGACGTGCAGAGCGAGATCCACCGCCGGGTACAGGCCGCCGGGGGCTTTGGGACAAATCATCTGGACAGGCTTTCGGAAAGCCTGGGTTCGCTGGTGGAAAGCACGCCGCTGCCGCCGGAACTGGCTGAAGCCGTGCTGGCGGCCGTAAGGGAACTGCGGGCGCGCTGCAAGGGCCCCGTGCGACTGGTGCTGCGCGGCCGCCTCTGGCCCCTGCATGAAGAAAAGGATGCAGATCACGGCCTGCTGCTCTGGGGCCCTTCCGTGGCATTGGCTGCGCCGGATGCGGATATTCTTCATGCCCTGCACGTCACCCTGGCCCGCAAGGAGCGGGCCCAGGCCCTTGTGTACCGGCGCGCCCGCGGGCTTGCGGAGGCCGACGCCGGGCTCTGCGTGACCTGCCTGGCCGTGGCGGAAGGCAGCCGCGGCGGGCTGGCGCACACCGGCAGCCCTCTCCGGCCGCAGGACGCGCATGTCTCTGTGTACGGCTGCGAGGGTCTGCCTCAGGAAATGGAATATTCCGAGCTGCCTGTGGATCTGCTGCGCGTCTCCAAGGCGGAACCGCATGAAGTGAGCGGGCGGGAGCCGCACGATCCGCGGCATCCGGTGCTCAATGACGCCACTGCCCTGAAGGTGGCCGCGCTGGGCCTGGCGCTGGAGAAAAGTGAAGGCAGACCGCTCTCTCTGACCTGGGTGCAATCGCCCGCAGGGGAGGTGCGGCTGCTGCTGGCGCGCCCCCTGATCCGTGCGGACGGGATCGGGGAATCGTATGATCCGGCGCGGCCCGCGGCAAATCCGGATGAGCTCCCCGCGCCCTTGCTGGAAGGCGGCGTGGCGGCAAATCCGGGCAGGGTGTGCGGCCCGGCGTTGGTCGCCGCGGATTGGGATGATGTGCGCCGTTTTCCCCAGGGCGGCATCCTGGTGGTTGCCCATGACAGCTATGTCTGGGCTTCGCTCATTGATCGGATCGCGGGTCTGGTTGCCGAGCAGGGCCTGTTGGGCTCGCGGCTGGGCTCCCTGGCCCGGGAGTTCGGCAAACCGGCCGTGTTCGGCATGGCCGGGGCCATGCGGCGGTTGCAAAGCGGGCAGAGGATCACGCTCTGCGCGGACAGCGCCGGACAGTGCCGGCTGTACCCCGGGCAGGCCGATGCGCTTCTGGCCGGGCTGGCGCCGCCGCGTGATTTCATGCCGGGCAGCCCTGTTTTCCGCATATTGCAGCACGCGGCCACGCATATTCTGCCCCTGACCATTGATGCGGACAGCGCGGATTTCACGGCGGCCAATTGCGCCACATATCACGACATTGCCCGCTTTTGCCATGAAAAGGCGGTCAGCGCCATGTTCGCCCTGGGCGCGGAGAAGCAGTTCGCGCCCATGCGCGTCAAGCAGTTGCGCGACGCGGTGCTCAAGCAGTTCTGGGTCGTGAACCTCAGCGACGGCTTTGCGGTTCATCCCCCGGGTCCGGTCATTGACATTGAGCAGATAACCTCATGTCCCATGCGGGCCCTCTGGCGCGGCATGAACGCCTACCCCTGGCAGGGGCCGCCGCCGCTGGACGGCAAGGGCTTCCTGGCCGTGCTCTTTGAGGCCACGGCCAACCCGCATCTGGACCCGGCGGCTCAGACAAGCTACTTTTCCGAAAAGAATTATTTTATGATTTCACGCGAGTATTGCAGCCTGCACTCGCGTTTCGGCTTTCATTTCGTTTCCGTGGAGGCGCGCCTGGGCGAGCGCCGCAAGGAAAATTATCTGCTTTTCCGGTTGCGCGGGGGCGCTGCGGACATTGAGCGGCGTATTTTGCGCGTCCGGCTGGTGGCGGATCTGCTCTGGGAATTCGGCTTTGAGCCGGTGGTGCGCAACGATGCGGTCAGCGCGCGGCTGGAAGGCATGAATGCGGAAGACGGGGCGCATTTGCTGGCCGTGGCCGGCTATATGACCATCCACACCCGGCAACTGGACATGATCATGCAGGATGCGGCCCAGGTGGCGGCCCGGCGCGAGCAGATGCTCGCCCATTGCCGCGCTTTGTTTACCGGCCGGGATTTGCCCGCCGACGCGCAGGAGGCAAAAACATGCTCTTGACCTCGCCCACGCCTCACCGCGGCTACAAGCGCATTTACCGCCGCCTGCTGTTGACGCTGCTTTTGCTCGCCTTGACGCCCCTGGCGGCGCTGGGCCTTTTTTGCCTGGATCGGATCAATATCATTTACGACGAAAAAATCAGCGCCGGCATTGAAGCCGTGACCAGCAGCAAGCATCGCGCCCTGGATACCTTTATTGTGGAACGGGTCGGGCAGATCAAAACCCTGGCCTTCACCCATCCCTATGCGGAACTCAGCGATCCGGCGCGCCTGAGCGAGATCTTCAGCGTCATGCAGAACAACAGCCGTTCTTTTGTGGATCTGGGGATCATCGGCATGGACGGCCGCCATGTCTCCTATGTGGGCCCGTTCGACCTCCATGAGGCCGATTACACGGATACGCCCTGGTTCCGGGAGGTGCTGCGCAAAGGCGTGTATGTCAGCGACGTGTTCATGGGCTACCGGCATGTGCCGCACATCATCATTGCCGTGCTGCGCCATGAGGGCGGCCGCAGTTACATCATGCGCGCCACCATTGACATGGAGGCCATTGACGCCCTGCTGCGGCGCGTCTATTCCGGCCGGCGCAGCGACGCTTTTCTGGTCAGCGAACAGGGCGTGCTGCAAACGGATTCGCGCTATTACGGCAAAATCATGGACAAGCTGCAAATGCCCCTGCCCAATCTCTCCCGCAGCAGCATGGTCACTGAATCCCTGAGCGCGCCTCACGGCAAGGAATTGCTGGCGGCCATGATGCGCCTGGAATCCGTGCCCTGGGTGCTGGTGGTGGTGGATGACGTGCGCGAGAGTCTGGAGCCCTTGCGGCAACTCAAGATGCTGATTCTGCTGTTTGTGGTTCTGGGCGGAGCGCTGGTCAGCGCGGGCGCCGTGCTGTGCACGCGCCACCTGGTTTCCACGCTGGCGGATTTTGATCAAAAGCAGGCCCATATCGACGCGCGCATGCTGCAATCCAGCAAAATGGCGGCCCTGGGCAAAATGGCCGCGGGCGTGGCGCATGAGGTCAACAATCCTCTGATGCTGATTCAGGAAAATGCGGGCTGGATTCGCGATCTGCTCGACGACGAGAGCCCGGAGCGCATGAAGAACTATCAGGAAATCCTGGAGAGCACCGCGAAGATCGAGCAGCATGTGGCCCGGGCCAAAGGCATCACCCAACGCATGCTGGGCTTCGGGCGGCGCATGAACCCAAGTCATATGGAAATTCTGCTCAGCGCCCTGGCGGATCAGGCCGTGGAAATGCTCAAAACCGAAGCCGCGAACCGCAACATAGCGATCAGTAAAGAGTATGATCCGCAGTTGCCCGTGATCTTGTCCGATCCGGCCCAACTGGAGCAGGTGTTCATTAATATCATTGATAATGCCATCGACGCGGTGGGCAAGGACGGCAAGCTGACCATCCGGACCGAAGCCTGCGGCGCGGGCGCGCGCATTACCTTCACGGACAGCGGGCCGGGCATGGATGAGGAAACCCTGAAACGGATTTTCGATCCCTTTTTCACCACCAAGAAAGTGGGCGAGGGCACGGGCCTTGGCCTGGCCATCTGCTATACCATTCTGGAAAAACTGGGCGGTCGCATTGAGGTGAGCAGCCGACCGGGAGAAGGCAGCAGCTTTTGCATCACCTTGCCGCATGAGGCGGCGCCAGGCCCGGCGGAAGAATCCGTCCAGGCCTGAAGCAGCGTGCTTTGCGCGCCGACGCGCCGCCTTGCGGCAGGCGGCCTGGCGGCACAAACAGCGCACAAACGGCTTTTCATCACCCTTTGCCCAGGAGCAGGTATGCGTGTGCTTATTGTGGACGACGAAGTGGAATTTCTGCAACTCATGGAGAAACGCCTCTCCCGGCGCGGCATGGCGGTGAGCACCGCGCCCGACGGGCAAACCGCGCTGGCGCTGCTTGAGGCGGCGCAGGCTCCGGACGAAGAGATGTTCCGGGTGGTGGTCATGGACGTGCGCATGCCCGGCATGGACGGTCTGGAAACCTTGCGCCGCATGAAGCAAAAGGCCCCTGCCCTGCCGGTCATCCTGCTCACCGGGCATGCCTGCATGGGCGTGGCCGTGCAGGGCATGGATCTGGGCGCGTATGACTATATGCTCAAGCCTGTGGGCATCAGCGAGCTGATCATCAAAATGGAAGAAGCCGTGGGTTCCGCCGGGTAGAGCGTTTTGCTGAGGGCTGATCCTAGAGCAGATTACCTTTGACGTTTTATGAAAGTCAAAGGTGGCATTCAGGCGAAAAACGCGGTTTTCGCCTGAATGTACGCCGCGTTGCGGCGGCTGCCGCTTTCGCGTCAGCAGAGCATTTTCAAAGAGAAAATGCTCTAGGGCCAGAGCGGTTTCATTGTGAAACCGCGCAAGAAAGACCCCCTGACGCGGCAAACGGCAGTGGCGGGTTTGGCCGGGCCTGTTCAAGAGGTCGCTATGTGGAAAAAAGTTCTTGAAAGCGTGCGCCGTCTGTGTGGCGGCAGAAATCCCGACGCTACCCCTGACGTTGAGGAACTGGCCCGCGAAGAGGAGTTCAAGGCCCGTTTGCGGGAACGCTGCGCGCGCTTTCGCCGTTTGCTGGCGGCCAACAAAAATGCTCTGGAAGCCATGAGCGATGTTGAGGAGCGCCTGACCGGAAGACGCCCCTTTGGCATGAGCTATGTGCGCGCTGTGAGCACGCGCTCGACCGCCGCGGTTTTTCAGATGGTGCGCGAGCTGAATGCCCTCTCGGAGAACAAGTATGCCGGGCTTCAGGCTGCTTTTGACCGCATTCGTCAGGAAATGGAAAGCATGTTGAGCCGGCGCATCTCCGTTGCCGACGGCCCCTTGATCCTGCCGCTTGAAGACATCCGCCTGGCGGATCTGCCGCAGGTCGGGGGCAAGATGGCCAATCTGGGCGAGCTGGCCGCGGGGGTGGGCCTGGATGTGCCCGTGGGTTTCGCCGTGACGGTCAGCGCGTACGAGCGTTTTATGAACTGCAACGGTCTGCGCGACGAGCTGGAGAGCCGCATCCAGTCCACGGACATGCGCAGCCTGGATGCGCTTTTCAGCCTGTCGGCAGCGTTGCAGCAACAGGTGCTCACTGCGCCCCTGCCGCCGGAGCTGGAAGAGGCCATTACGGAGGCTGTGGAAAGGATGCGCGAGCGCCTGGGGCCGGACCTCAAGCTTGCGCTGCGCAGCAGCGCCGTGGGCGAGGATGCGCTGGGCGTGACCTTTGCCGGGCAATACCGTTCCGAACTCAATGTCCTTCCCGAAGAAGCCTGCGAGGTCTGGAAGGAGATCGTGGCGGCAAAATATGCAGTGACCGCCATGAGCTACCGCTTTCAGCACGGCATTCCGGACGACGCTGCGCCCATGAGCGTGGGCGTGCTGGCCATGGTCAAGGCCGCGGCCGGGGGCGTGGCCTACAGCCGCGATCCCGTGGCTGCCGCCCAGGGGCTTGAACGGGTGGCGCTCAATGCCGTGCCCGGCCTGCCGCAAGCTGTGGTGGACGGAACAGTCACGCCGGATGTTTTTATCTTCAGCCGCGAAAATCCGCCCCGGCTTCTGGAAAAGCGTATTGCAAACAGGCAGCCCGGGCAGGCAACAGCTGCCGTGGAAAAGGCAATGTCCGCGTCCGGGCCTGAACATGGAGTCCGCGGCGGCGCGAGCCTCAGTGACGCTCAGGCCGCAACGCTGGCCCGCGTGGCGCTGGCCCTGGAAGAATATTACAGCGAGCCTCAGGATGTGGAGTGGGCCATAGAGGCCGGGGAGGGGCGCGTGGTAGTGCTTCAGAGCAGGCCGTTGCGCGAGGCCGCCGGGGCCGGGGAGTGCTCGGATGCCGCTGCTCCGCCCGCTCCCCCGCCGCCGGGGCTCACTGTGCTGGCCTGCGGCGGGGTGCCCGTAAGCCCGGGCGTGGGCATGGGGCAGGCTTTTGTGGCCCGCAAGGAAGTGGACATGCTTTCTTTCCCCGCCGGCGGGGTCCTGGTGGTGGAGCGCGCCCGTCCGCGCTGGGCCACCCTGCTTCCGCGCGCGGCCGGACTGATCAGCGAAACCGGCGGCATGGCCGGGCATCTGGCCTCGGTGGCGCGGGAGTATCGCCTGCCCGCGATTTTCAGCCTGCCTGACGCCTGCCGCCTTTTGGCCGATGCCGGGGAAGTGACTGTCGATGCTTCGCGCAACAGGGTTTTTGCCGGGCTTCAGCCCCAGTTGCTGGCGGACTGCGTGGCGCAGCCCGATCTGATGGCCGGGAGCCCGGTGCAGGAGCGCCTGGCCGCCCTGGCCCGGCTGATGACGCCGCTGCACCTGCTGGACCCCGAATCCCCGGACTTTTCCCCGGCAAATTGCCGCAGCCTGCATGACATCACCCGCTTTTGCCATGAAAAAGCGGCGCGGATCATGTTTGACGGCGAAGCGGGCGCCAGCCGCCGCATGGGCAAGCAGCTCAAGGCCGGGGGGAAACTGCAATACTGGGTGGTGGATATGGGCGGCGGCTTCACGCGCCCTGTCCGGGGTTCTGTGGTGGATCTGGCCGAGATCGCCTGCGCGCCCATGCTCGCCCTCTGGGACGGCATGGTCGCCGTGCCCTGGGCCGGGCCGCCCTCTGCCGGCGCGGCGGGCTTTATGAGCGTTGTTTTCGAGAGCGCCATGAATCCGGAGCTGGAAAGCATGGCCCCCAACAGCATGGCCAATCGCAACGTCTTCATCATCAGCGCCCGCTATATGATCCTGCAGGCCCGCTACGGCTATCACTTCTGCACGGTGGAATGCCTGGCCGACGACGACAGCCACGACAATTTCGTGAGCTTTCAGTTCAAGGGCGGCGCGGCCGATCGCGAACGCCGCCGCCTGCGCGCGGAGATGTTGGCGGAGCTTCTGGAAAATCATGATTTTCGCGCCGAGGCCAAGGACGACTCGCTCTTTGCCGTGGCCGAGGGCCTGGATGCGCAGGAGACATTGCAGCGGGCGCGCCTTTTGGGCTATCTGCTGATCCATACCCGGCAGGTGGATATGATCATGCTGGATCGCGACCGGGCTGAAGCCCTTGGCAATAAGCTGGCCAGGGATATGCGGGAACTTTCGCAACGCCCCCTGCCGGCTTTTGAACGCAGGGCGCATTGACAGCCCCCACGGGCTGTGCAATATATATTCAGTTAACGGGCAGTTAGCTCAGTTGGTGGAGCATCGCCCTTACAAGGCGGGGGCCACAGGTTCAAGTCCTGTACTGCCTACCAATGATTCCTATGTGTTAGAGCGGTTTGCTGTTGAAAACGGCAACCGCTCTGGCGGTCGCAGTAACCAGTCGCTGTCTTCATCCGTAGCTTCCTTCGTCGCAACGGCTGAAGCAATGCGCCTGAAAACCACGCTTTTCAGGCGCTTGTCCCGCTTGCGGGGGCTTGTCCCGCTTGCGGGGAAATGATGGCAGCGCCGCTTTTGAAATTGAATAATTTCAAAAGCAAAATGCTCTGCTGACGCGAAAGCGGCAGCCGCCGCAACGCGGCGTACATTCAGGCGAAAACCGCGTTTTTCGCCTGAATGCCACCTTTGACTTTCATAAAAAGTCAAAGGTAATCTGCCCTAGAGCGTTTTTTGATTGAAAATGAATATGTTCAATCAAAAAATGCTCTCAGATGTTGCCGCTTTTTATATTCCCCGCAGCCCGATAGGGGCTGAAATAATTGGTCCCCCAGGTCAGCGCCAGAACGAAAAGCGCGGCGAACAGGCCAATAAGCGGGCTCCAGAGCGGCGGGGCCGAGAGCGAAAGGCGCATGAGCAGGGTGCCGATCACAAAGCCCGAATTGCGGAAAACAGCATGATAGGAAGGCATGAAGCGCTGGGCTATGAGCACCATGGCAATATCCGCGAAGATCAGGATCGTGTAGAGCGTTTCAAAAAATCGCTGATCCGAACCGGTCTGCAGATACAACAGCAGATCGCGCGCGCCGATGCCGAAAAAGATCAGAAATAGGGTCAGGGCCAGCAGCTTCTTGCTCATGACGTAACGCATGCGCATGTCCGGGCTCTGGATGAAGGGGTGCCGCCGCGCAATGCGCTTGTAGAGGCCAAGGCAAAGAAAGACGCAGAGCGCGCCTGCGCCGGAAACGCCGATCTCCACCACCCGCAGAATGTTGTCGATGTCGATGGACACGGGTTCGGGCAGGGATGAGAGCTCCTTGAAGGCGTTGCGCAAGAGAATCAGAGTCAGGATTTCAAACTGCTTGCCCATGGACTGGGACAAGGATGAGGGAATGACAAAAATCAGGCTCATGACCTCCATGCCCAGGATCAGGGTGAAGGCCAGGTGAATGGAATAAAAGTGGCTGTCCGGCGGCTGAGGCAGCCAGAGCGGATAAAATCCCAGTCGTTTGAGCTCCACGCCCGCCAGCGCCGCCAGATAGATCCAGAGCAGAACCAGGGCCACGCGCCGCTGTGTGGACGGTCGTTCCCAGAAGTGATGCAGCCAGTCGAACATGTCGGTGAGCGGCTGAAGCTTGTGTATCAGCATAGAACCTCTGCGCCGCGCGGCATGCGCGCAGTATGCGTGAGAGAAGTGCGGCCAGGCACGAAGATAGCCGGACAGGCGCAAATGTCAAAGGCGCGCAGGTGACGTTTTTGCGGCGCGCCCGGCCTATAATTTTTGAGCATGGTGGCGTGGCCACGCTCTTAGAGCAGATTACCTTTGACTTTTTATGAAAGTCAAAGGTGGCATTCAGGCGAAAAACGCGGTTTTCGCCTGAATGTACGCCGCGTTGCGGCGGCTGCCGCTTTCGCGTCAGCAGAGCATTTTCAAAGTGAAAATACTCTAAGGCAGACGCAGAAGGCGCATCCGCCCTGCGAAAGCACAACCGGGGCATTTACAAAAGAGCGGCGGCAATGGTATTTTTATGCCGCAAGGATGTGCTTGTGCGGAAACCTGAGCGCCGTCAGGCGTCAAAGGCGCGGCTATGGAACAGCGGCCCATGCGTAAGCCGGGTACGGCAACAGACGCCACTGCGGACGAGGTGCAGCAGGCCCGTTACAATTGCGTGCTCCGCAGCATCTACGACGAAATTTACGAAGCGAATCCTGCCGATGACTCCTACCGCGTGATTCATGAGGGGGATGTGCGCTTCTGCCCCCCGCCCGCGGGGTACGGCCTGGCCGAAACCGTGCGGGCCATTGCCGACGATCTGATCCATCCCGAAGACAGGCAGGTTTTCCTGCGCCTTCTCAATCCCCAGGAACTCCAGAAAAACACGGACCGGGAAAAGCGGGAATACCTCATCGGCGAGGTCCGCAAAAAATGCCGCGACAGCCGCTACCGCTGGGCGCGGTTGACGGTTTTTCCCCTCTCCGGGCCTTTGGAACAGCCTCTGCTGATGGTCTGCGTGCAGGATATCGACGCGCAGAAGAACGCCGGCGGCATTGCCCGCGAAAATGCGCTGCTGCAACGTCAGCGTCTGGACAATCTGCGCTACAAGACTGTTGTGGATCACACGGACACCCTGGTTTTTGAATGGCGCGGGCACGAGCCCACCTATACTTCTCCGCGCATTCCCGAGCTGCTTGCGGGCAATTACGACGGCCGCCGGCTCTTTGATGTCTGGCGCGAGGACGGCGTGCTCTATCCGTCCGACAGGCCGGTTTTCGAGTCATGCCTGCGCGAAATGGCCGCAGGCTCGCATTCCGGGGAAATGACCGTGCGCCTGCGGGTTCGCGACGGGCGCTTCATCTGGTGCAAAGTCACCTATACCTGTCTGTAAGATCCGGATGTGGGCGTGCGCTGCATCGGCACCATCAACGACGTGGACAGCGTGACCCGCGCGGAGCAGACACTGCGTTTCAGGGCGGAATATGACCCCCTGACAGGCGCATACAACATGCAGACCTTTTTTGAAAAGGCCGGGCGGCTGATCCGCCAGAATGCCGGAGGCTCCTGCTATATTGTGCGTTTCGATGTGGCCGGCTTCAAGGGCATCAATGAAAGGTTCGGCCTGGACGAAGGCAACCGGCTCCTGCGGGCCATTGCCCATCTCGTGCGCAAAAATCTCCATAAAGGCAAGGAAACCTTTGCCCGCCTCTCCGGCGACATTTTCGCGGTCTGCCTTTCGGGTGACCGGCAGCGGGTTCGGGAATTTGTGGAATGGCTCTCCAGCCAGATAAACGACTATACCCAGGCCTACCGGGCGCAGCTCTTTTTCGGCATCTGCCCGGTGGCAACGCGCAAAGCGCCGGTGCATGTGCTCTGCGACTGGGCATTTCTCGCCCTGAAGACCGTCAAAGGCAGCGACCTGACCAACTATGCCTTTTACGACGGCGCATTGCGCCAGCGCGTGCTGGATGAGAATTACATCAGGGATCAAATGCACGAAGCCCTGGAAAAAAAGCAGTTCGTGCTCTTTCTGCAACCCAAGGTGGAAATTTCCACGGGCCGCATTGTGGGCGCCGAAGCCCTGGCCCGCTGGCAGCACCCAGAGGACGGCCTGATCCTTCCCGGCCGTTTTGTGCCGCTTTTTGAGCGCAACGGCTTTATTATCCGCTTTGACGAGTACATCTGGGAACTGACCTGCAAAATGCTGCGCCACTGGCTGGACAAGGGCTACCGGCCCGCGCCCGTATCCATCAACGTCTCGCGCATGCATTTCAATGACGACAAATTTTGCAACAAGCTGTTGCGCCTGACAGACAAGTACGAGCTGCCCCGGCATCTGCTGGAACTGGAGCTGACCGAAAGCGCCTTGTTTGAAAGCGAAAAAAACCTGGTCCGGGTCATACAGGATCTGCAAGAACAGGGCTTTCACTTTTCCATGGATGATTTCGGCACAGGCTATTCCTCACTGAGCACCTTGCGCTCTCTACCCTTTAACATCGTCAAGCTCGACCGGACCTTCATCAGCGACGGCCCGGACAATGAGCGCGGCCAGATCGTGGCCCGGAACACCATTGAAATGGCGCGGCAACTCCAGATGAAAATCATTGCCGAAGGCGTGGAAACCCTGGAGCAGGCACGCTTTCTGCTCAGCATCGGCTGCAATTACGCGCAGGGCTATTACTACGCGCGCCCGGTTGACGTGGAGGAATTCGAGGTGCTCAGTTTTGTCCAGGAAAAGGCCTTCTGGGTGGCCCCCACTCTTCAGGCCGAAGCCCGCCGCAGAGGCCTGCCCGTGGGCGTTGCCGCGCCTGAAAGGGAATACTGAGGCGCAGCCCTGGGCCTGCCGCGCCGGTTCAGAACGGCAGGCGCAGAAGGCGCAGCGTTTCCGGCTGAATGCAGAGCAGACGCCCGGCGCCGACAGCCTCGGGGCGGGTGACAAAGCTCTCCTTGCGGATATTCAGGATAGCCTCGGCCTCATGGCTGCAATCAAAGAGATGCAGCGTTTCCGCGTCGATGCGATCCGCGGTGGTCCAGTGCCGGTTGACCGGCGGCCCGTCCGGCGTCAGGTTGCGCGAAAAACGAAAAATGATCGCGCGCGAGGTCCCGGGCGTCAGCCATTCCCGGCAGCAGGCCCAGACCTCTTCCTCCGAGGGCTTGTCCGCCTCGGCAAAGGGTTTGCGCACTTCCAGAGGAAATTTTTTCTGCTGGGCGCGCAACATGCCGTCAACCAGATTGAGATAATCCGTCTCCTGAAGAAGTACGGCCTTGAAAGCGTCCGGGGAGCCGGCCAGGGCCAGCAGGGTTTCATTGAGGATGTCCCGCGCTTTGAGCACCCGGATGCCGTGGGTCAGGCGCAGTGCGTTGAGCACGGCGTACATCGCGCAGAAGGTATCCAGTTTGCCCTGATAAAACGGTTTCAGCATGCGGCTCCTCCCGCGCCTTTTATGCCATTGACGCTTTTACTTTACAAGCAGGATGCGGCCATGTATAAGAGGACATTCATTAACTATATCACAATACCTTGATATGCAGATATTAACTACTCCGCAGGATCTGGCGGCGCGCTGCCGCGCATGGCATGCCGCGGGCGAAGATATCGCCCTGGTTCCCACCATGGGCTATTACCACGCCGGGCATGAGGATCTCATGGCCCACGGCCGCGGCCTTGCCAAACGCCTGGTGGTCAGCCTGTTCGTCAATCCCGCCCAGTTCGGACCCGGCGAGGATCTTGAAGCCTACCCGCGCGACGCGGAACGCGACGCCGCCATTGCCGAAAGCCACGGCGTCGATGTGCTCTTCATGCCGGAGCCGGGCTCCATGTATGCGCCGGATCACGCCACCTGGGTGGAAGTGCCGGATCTGGCCAAAGGCCTCTGCGGTCAGAGCCGCCCCACTCATTTTCGCGGCGTCTGTACCGTGGTGCTCAAGCTCTTTCTGCTGACCGGAGCCGAGGTTGCCGTTTTCGGGCAAAAGGACTGGCAGCAGCAGGCCATCATCCGCCGTATGGTCCGGGATCTCAATGTGCCGATCCGCATTGAAACCCGACCAACGACGCGTGAGGCCGACGGGCTGGCTCTTTCCTCGCGCAATGTTTACATGACCGCCCGGGAGCGCGCCCAGGCCCCGGAAATCCGGCGCGGCCTGCTGTATGCGCAGAAACTGGTCAGCGACGGCGAAAAAAATGCAGCCGTTCTGCGCGAGGCCGTGCTGCGCCGCTGGGCCGAGCGTCTGCCCCTGGGGCGCCTGGACTATCTGGCGGTGGTGGACCCCGAATCCCTCGACCCGCTGGACGAAATCAACGGCCCGGCCCTGATGGCCTGCGCCGTGCACATGGGCAAATCCCGGTTAATCGACAATATTTTGCTCCGTTCCTGATACGATGCCGCAGAGCTGCCGCAGCCTTCGCTCCCATCCCGGCGGCACTGCGACGCGTTGCCTTGCCTGCGGCGTCAAACAATCCCGGATTTGGGCATTCGCAGGTACAATTCACATAAAACGAGTCATTTCAAGACCTCATCCAAGGCCAGCAGAAGGAGAGAGTGATGCAAAACAAGGGCAAATACTATTTTACCTCTGAATCCGTGACCGAGGGCCACCCCGACAAAGTGGCGGACCAGATTTCCGACGCCGTGCTGGACACCTTGCTGGCCCAGGACTCGGAGGCTCATGTGGCCTGCGAAACCCTGGTAACCACAGGCATGGCCGTGATCGCCGGCGAAATCAGCACCCGCGGCTACGCGGATCTGCCTGCGGTGGTACGCGAGACCATCAAAAATATCGGCTACAACAGCTCGGAAATGGGCTTCGACTGGCAGACCTGCGCTGTCATCTCCTCCATCGGCCATCAGTCGCCGGACATTGCCCAGGGCGTGCTGCGCTCCAAGCCCGAGGATCAGGGCGCGGGCGACCAGGGCATGATGTTCGGTTATGCCTGCAATGAAACCTCCACCCTGATGCCCGCGCCCATCTATTGGGCCCACCAGCTCTCGCAGCAGCTTGCGCGGGTGCGCAAGGACGGCATTGTCGACTTTTTCCGCCCGGACGGAAAAACCCAGGTTTCCTTTGAATATCAGGACGGCAAGCCCGTGCGCATCAATAACGTGGTGGTTTCCACCCAGCACGCGGCCCGCGTGAGCCAGGGCGAAGTGGCCGAAGCCGTGAAGGCCGAAGTGATTCGCCCCATTCTGGAGCCTTCCGGCTACTTTGATGAAAAAGACTGCGAGATTTTCATCAACACCACAGGGCGCTTCGTGGTGGGCGGCCCTATGGGCGACTGCGGGCTCACGGGCCGCAAAATCATTCAGGATACCTACGGCGGCAGCGGCCATCACGGCGGCGGCGCCTTTTCCGGCAAGGACCCCTCCAAGGTGGACCGTTCCGGCGCGTACATGGGCCGGTATATTGCCAAAAACGTGGTGGCGGCGGGTCTGGCGCCGATCTGCGAAGTGCAGATCGCCTACTGCATAGGCGTGGCGCAGCCGGTGAGCGTGCTGGTCTCCTCCCAGGGCAGCAGCGAGATTCCCGACGAGGTGCTGACCAAAGCCGTGCGCGATGTTTTTGACCTGCGCCCCTACTTCATCAGCAAGCGACTGGATCTCAAACGCCCCATCTACCGAAAGACGGCCTGCTACGGGCATTTCGGCCGCGAACTGCCGGAATTTACCTGGGAAGCGACGGATGCCGCGTCGGATTTGCGCACCGCCGCAAAAGTGTAAGGGCATCCGATCCTTTTCGCCGTGGTCGCCATGCCGGCCCGCAGCGGGCTCAAGCGTAGAGACGGCAGGATGAACAGGCAGCCCGGCCTGGCTGTGTAGAGCATACTACGCGCCGCCGGGCCGCTTGTTTTTCCTGCGTGCAGAAGGAGCGATTTTTTCGCGCTGGCAAGGCAGCGGCGCGGTTTTGAGCGCAGGGTATTTTAGAGCAGATTACCTTTGACTTTTTATAAAAGTCAAAGGTGGCATTCAGGCGAAAAACGCGGTTTTCGCCTGAATGTACGCCGCGTTGCGGCGGCTGCCGCTTTCGCGTCAGCAGAGCATTTTCAAAGTGAAAATGCTCTAGAGCAATTTCACTTTGAAATT